>NZ_NOZT01000001.1:0-210021 GCF_002412355.1 Acinetobacter sp. YT-02 | reverse complement strand
GCTCATCAATTTTCTGACTTAAATTTCGCTCAAATAAACTTCGAGTAATTTAAACCAATCAATCAATGAAATATGTTCGATCAATCAATCAGTAAAAATCCACACAAGTTGTTCTTCATAATCTCTTAATGATTTCCTGTTATTTCGTCAATAACAGCACCAATTCAATCAACACTGCGTTGGTGTGTTGCGTATTCTATACAGTTTTTGAATAGACGCAATATATTTTTTAGTTTTTTTTCAAAAAAAGTACCATCCGCCCAAATTTTAGACGCATTTCATATTTTTATCACACTTTTCTTATAATTTGTCTTTTTTTCGCACGTTACTGGATTGGTTTTTAAATAAATCCTTTTAAGGCGATAACAAAAAACAACCAGCTCAATGGAGCTGGTTGCAAATCAACATTAATTGGCTTGTTCTGCAAGCCATGACATGAATTTTTGTCGCTCTGCTTTAGTGGCTTGTTGCCACAATTGAATCAATTGTTGCTCTTTGCCTTGTGTTTGTTTTGCTGTAGGCAATGTTACTGAGGTGGTTTTCTCAGATGGCAACACTGCTGCCGCGGTATAAACTGCTGCTGGCTGATTGACCGCAGCACTATTTTGAGTGGTATCTACAGTTTTATTAAGCCAACTACCACCTAACCAACCAGTTGAGTTTGCTTTAGCACCTGTTTGTTGTACCAGCAACTGATTCTTTTGATTATATAAACCAACGCTTGGTTGATCTTTGAATTCTTTTGCAGCATCGAAGTCTTTAGGTGGATTTACCAAAGCGAGTCGATAGTTTTCGCCATCTTGAAGAATTGGGGTTTTGAGTGTAATGACGTCTGATTTTAAAATATCGTGCGCACCATTATGATGTTCAAAATATTGTTGATAACGCAAGTTAATGACATTTTCACCCGCATTGACTTTCACTTGCTGTGCAGAACTGAATAAACCTGAACGAATTTGTTGATCATTTACAGCGAGCAACTTAATTTCTTCAGGTACTGCAATAGTTACTGCTGAAAATGCTGAACTACAAGCCATCAATGCAATACTTGCTATACCTAATTTAAATGCCATATTTCACTCTATATCGTTTATTAAAGTTTGATTGCACTATGCAATGTATAAATGACAGTTTTATGACAATTCATGGGTTTAGGCATTTGCACATGAATAAGTAAGTTGTAAGGCACATCACTACCCCCAGAAACAAAAAAGTAGGATGAATCATCATCCTACTTTTTTGTCTGTGCAGTATGTGTTGCTAGAGCTTAGTTAAAGCTTTTGAAACGTGCTGCATCATCCATAAATGTTTTTTCACCAGCAGGTGCTTCAATTGAACCAAACACTAATTGTGCACGTAGTTTCCAGTTTGCAGGAATGTCATAAGTTTGCGCAACTTCTTCATCTACGATTGGATTGTAGTGCTGTAATGATGCACCCACATTGATTTCAGATAAAGCTGTCCACGCTGCGAATTGTGCAATCCCTGTCGAATGTTCTGACCATACTGGGAAGTTGTCTGCATATAGCGGGAATTGCTCTTGTAGACCTTTTACAACATCTTGATCTTCAAAAAATAAAGCTGTACCAAAACCTGCAATAAAGCTATTAATTTTTGCTTCAGTGTTTGCAAATGCTTCTGCAGGAACCATTTTATGTAAAGTTTCTAAAACGATGTTCCAAAATTGTGTATGCGATGCACCGTATAAAGTCACAACACGTGAAGTTTGCGAGTTAAATGCAGATGGGCTTAAACGAACTGCTTGTTTGATTGTACTTTCAATAGTTGCCTGATCTACAGAAACATTTTTACCAAGTGCATAGATTGAACGGCGTTTTTCTAATTGATTTAAAAATGACATTTTTAATTCCTCTGCAGAATTTTGTATAAATTAATTGATACAGCGATATTAAGCTTTTTATTCAGCATAAACATTACAAAACATACGACAGTGTGTTTTATGTATAGAACGATTATAGTTATATAAAGTGACAAATGTATGTGACTGCATTTAGGGTCTGTTGACATTTCATAAATGGCTTGCGCTGTAGGCTAAAACTGAGCAGATCAGGCATGAAACGCAGGGAATAGCGAGACTATTGCCAAGTTTCATAACGCAATCTGAGAAAGTTTTAGCCACAGCCTTTCAGGACGAGCATATTTTTTGCTGCTATTGCGTTATGAGTCAGTCATTTAGAATGACTAAATTTCCTGCCTCATGCCTTATATCAGCTAAAAAACCTTGCGAGATATATCTCTCACGTCGCAAACATAGACGAAGTGTCAACAGACCCTATATTCAGAATGGTGTTAAATCAGAAGTCATTCATCTTTAAGAAAGGATATAAAGCAAGTAGATTACTGAGAGAGAAGTATGAAAAAAATATAGACACATGATCATTTGTCGCATCCCCACATGCGCTCTGGCACAAATGATCATGTGTCTAAATGGGCGACCTAAATATGTCGTTATTCGCTGTAGTCACCCGTATGGATTTTAAAATCCATATCTTATTGAACTGGTTGCAGTTCTTGTTTTGCGCAGTTCAATTTAAGCTAAATCTATCTTTTAGCGCTATCACTAGAATTTGGTATTTTTAAGTTTTTGACTCAATAAAACCCAAACAAAATAGAAGCTTATAGAGCCTATATAAAAAAACTTGTTGAGCCTGAGGTTCTGACACATGCCACCTGAATGTGTAATAATACAGACCTTGTATTATTTGTGGCTGAGATTATGCGCGGTTTATATTTGATTACCAATGATGATCCTATCGAACTGCTTTTGGCAAAATTAGAAGGGGCGATGGCAACTTATGAAGTCGCGGTGTTGCAATATCGCCGTAAAAATGTGCCTCAAGCTCAGCAGGCATACGAAATTGAATATATGAAATCGATGTGTGATCAATACAAAGTGCCATTTGTGATTAATGATGATCTTGAAACTGCAGTGAAATATGGTGTTGGCGTACATTTGGGTCAAGAAGATGGCTCTATTGTTGAAGCGGTTGCACGTTTACCACAAGATGTATTGATTGGTCGCAGTTGTAATAACTCGATTGAATTGGCAGAGCAAGCCATTGCCGATGGTGCAAACTACGTTGCTTTTGGTGCAGTCTATGCAACTGAAACTAAACCTGAGGCAAGTACACTTACATTAGACACGCTCACACTGGCGAAGCAACAACTCAATGTGCCAATTTGCGCGATTGGTGGTTTAACTGTTGAAAACAGTCAGCCTGTCATTGAAGCAGGTGCAGATTTATGTGCAGTGATTAGTGATATATTAAGACGTCCGATGCATACTGTTGCACAGCGTGTTTATGATTGGTCTGCACTTTTCAAAGCAGACACTTAAAGCAGACAGCTAATTTTTTATTTTATTTTTTGAGTTGAGTGCCTCCATGAGCTTATCTTCAAAGCAAGAACAATTGTTTAAACAAGCCAATAAGCATATTCCAGGTGGTGTCAATTCACCTGTACGCGCATTTAACGGGGTAGGCGGAACCCCTGTATTTATTGAAAAAGCCAAAGGTGCTTATTTGTACGATGTCGATGGCAAACGCTATGTCGACTATGTAGGTTCTTGGGGACCAATGATTTTAGGTCATGCCCATCCTGCTATTATTCAGGCGGTGCAAGCTGCAGCTGAAGATGGTTTGAGTTTTGGTGCGCCAACGGTGCATGAAACGACTTTGGCCGATATTATTTGCGAAATTATGCCTTCAATTGAGTTGGTTCGCATGACCAACTCAGGTACAGAAGCCACCATGACCGCAATTCGTTTGGCGCGTGGTTATACAGGTCGTGACAAAATCGTCAAATTTGAAGGTTGCTATCATGGACACTCAGATTCGCTGTTGGTCAAAGCAGGCTCTGGACTTTTAACCAGTGGTGAAGGTGAAGCGACTTCTGCGGGTGTTCCTGCCGATTTTGCTAAACATACGCTGACTTTACCGTATAACGATATCGCCACCTTAAAAGAATGTTTTACAAAGTTTGGTGCTGAAATTGCAGGGGTGATTGTTGAGCCAGTTGCGGGCAACATGAACTTGGTTAAACCAATTGATGGTTTCCTGCAAGCAATTCGTGATGTCTGCGATGAACACGGCTCAGTCTTTATTATTGATGAAGTGATGACTGGTTTCCGTGTTGGCTTGGGCGGTGCTCAAGCACATTATAATGTTAAACCAGACCTAACCACGCTTGGTAAAATTATTGGTGCAGGCTTACCAGTAGGCGCATTTGGTGGTAAACGCGAAATCATGGAGTGTATTGCACCATTAGGTAAAGTGTATCAAGCAGGTACTTTGTCTGGTAACCCGTTGGCGATGCGTGCGGGCATTGAAATGTTTAAACATTTACGTGCCGAAGGTTTTTATGAAAACTTAACTGCGCAATTGGAAAAATTGTTGGCAGGCTTGCAAGCAGCAGCAGATGAAGCAGGTATCCCATTCAAGACACAACAAGTTGGTGCGATGTTTGGTTTGTACTTTACTGATCAAGATGACATCACCAGTTTTGATTCTATGCTGAAATGCGATGTCGATGCTTTCCGTAAATTCTTCCACGGGATGTTGCAACGTGGAGTGAACTTGGCACCATCTGCTTTTGAAGCAGGCTTTATTTCATCTGCGCATAGTGATGAAGATATTGCTTATACCATTCAAGCTGCAAAAGAAACATTTGCGGAAATGAAGGCGTAATTTGACCTCTGCTTAACACTGTCCTAAAAGGCATAGATATCTCCAAAATATCTATGCTTTAGGTTAAATTGAAGACATACTCTTCAATTTAATATCAAAGGCTTAGATCAGCGTCTTGTTAAACACTAAAATAGCCTGGTCAAACTAAATATGAATCCTATTACTTCATTTGCTCCCGCCATCAAAGATATAGCTTCAGAACGGCTTTGTTGTGCAACTATCTTGCACTATGATTTCATTGTATTTTTCTATCCAAATTTTAAAAACCTTTAAAACAGTATCTTAAAAAATATTTATGCAACAAAGCCTCCTGCATGCTATAAAACCCACATTTCTAAAAGCAGGCTGATTTAAAATTCAGCAGATTGTCTGATTAAGGAATGTAAATCGGAAAATTCATCGGGAATTGATGTATTTTGCATTGTAATTCTGTGTCAGGCTTTTTATTATTGCCGCCTTGTTTTCACGATCGGCCTGGAATTGAAATTGAGTAATTTTCTAAGCGAACACCTGATTCATCGTGACGATGAGTTTATGGTGATACATAAACCCGCTGGCATACTCACCGTTCCAGGTAAAACAGCAGATTTGCAAGATTGTGTGATGAGTCGTCTAGTTAAAATTGAGCCGCGCACTTTGCTGATTCATCGCTTAGATCGTGATACTTCGGGTATTTTGGTATTTGCACTCACGAAATGGGCGCAAAAACAAATTTCGCGTCAGTTTCAAGAACGCCAAACCGATAAAACCTATCAGGCATTGGTGGCAGGGCAACTGCAAGGTGAAGGCACTGTAGATGTGCCTGTGGTCTATGATCCTGCACATCCTCCATTACACATTGCCGATGCAACCCATAACAAACCTGCGTTAACGCATTGGCGTGCATTGGAGCAATTTGAATTGCAGGGGCAAATTGTGACTCGTGTGCAACTGACGCCGATTACAGGTCGTTCGCATCAACTGCGAGTACACATGCAATATTTAGGTCATCCAATTATTGGTGATACTTTGTATGCCACGCCCGAACAGCAACAACTCATGCCTCGTTTGTGTTTACATGCAGCAGAATTAAGTTTTCTGCATCCACAAACTGAGCAACGTGTACAGTTTACTTGCCCAGTCCCATTTTAAGCGAAAAAGATTACGCAAAGCCTGTGCTTTAGTCTCTCTTTTTAGTGCGCTTTATGTCAAAATATATTGCTATACGCCCTGAATTTTTGCTCAAATACTCAGCTGGTTTTGCGCAAAAATTTATACGTCCTAACTTCTAAATAAAGGTGGAAAAATTGCAGCAGTTTGCTATTGGTCAACGTTGGTTATCAGACACAGAAACGGAATTAGGACTTGGTGTTCTGATTGATGTAGATGAGCGATCGGTCAGCATTTTATTCCCTAAAAGTGATGAAACCCGTGTCTATGCACGCAATAACGCACCTTTATCGCGTATCATTTTTAATGTAAATGATGAAGTTCAAGACCAAGAAGGCAATGTGTGGACGGTTGAATCGGTCGAAGACCGTCATGGCGTATTGCGTTATAACGTAGTGCGTCGTTTGCAAGATGGCAGTGAAGAAAAGAAATCACTGAATGAAACCCGTATTGGTGCAAGTATCCAACTTTCAAAACCATTAGACCGCTTGCTTGCTAGCCAAATTGACTATAAAGAATGGTACGACTTGCGTATTGAAGCCTTGTTGATGCAAGCCAATATGCAAAGTAGCCCACTGCGCGGCTTGGTGGGTTCGCGTGTAGGTTTGATTCCACATCAACTTTATATTGCACATGAAGTCGGTAAGCGTTTTGCGCCACGTGTCTTATTGGCAGATGAAGTTGGTTTAGGTAAAACCATTGAAGCAGGTTTGATCATCCATCAGCAACTCAAAACAGGACGTGCGGAACGTATCCTGATTTTGGTACCTGATTCGCTGCAATATCAGTGGATGATTGAAATGCGTCGCCGTTTCAATCTGCAATTCTCTTTGTTTGATTTAACCCGTACGGCATCTATTAAAGAACACGATCCTGACCTGAATCCATTCTTGACCGAACAATGCATCATTGCTTCAGTCGATTTAATGATTGACCACGATGACTTACGCGAACAAGCCCTAGAAGCAGGTTTTGATTTGCTGGTGGTCGATGAAGCGCATCACTTAATGTGGAGCGAAGAAGAAGGTGGTAATGACCGTTATGATCTGGTCGAAGAATTAGCCGAACAAACCGCAGGGGTGTTATTGCTTACAGCAACGCCTGAGCAACTGGGTGTAGAAAGCCATTTTGCGCGTTTACGTTTACTCGATCCGCAGCGTTTTAGTTCACTAGACCGTTTCTTGGATGAAGAAGCGCAATATCAACATACGGCAAAAATTGCCGAAGTCTTAATGTCAGATGCCGCATTGGAAGAAAGCCATTTGGTTGCACTGGAAGGCTTGTTGGGACATCGCATTGAAGATAACCCAGAGCAGCGTTTCCGTGCCATCCACGAATTATTAGACCGTCATGGTACAGGGCGTATTTTGTTCCGTAATACCCGTGAAGCAATTCAAGGTTTCCCAGGTCGTGATTGTCAGCCTGCGCCGTTACCTGCACCAGAAAACTGGTCTAAAGATGGTAAGCTGCGTGAACAAATGTGGCCAGAAGAAGCGCAGCTTGATGGCGGTTGGATGGAAACTGACCCGCGCGTAATGTGGTTAATGGAGCGTTTACGTAGCGATTTAAAACACAAAAAAGTGCTTTTAATTGCGCGTAGCGGCCCTGTGGTAGAAGCCCTTGAAAATGCGCTGCGCCTACATGCAGGTATTCGTACTGCAATGTTCCATGAAGGCATGAGCTTGTTGGAACGTGACCAAGCGGCAGCATATTTCGCAGAAGATTCTTATGGCGCACAAATTTTATTGTGTTCAGAAATTGGTTCTGAAGGACGTAATTTCCAGTTTGCTTCAGACCTGATTTTGTTTGACTTACCTGCCAATCCTGACGTGTTAGAACAACGTATCGGTCGTTTAGACCGTATTGGTCAAGAAAACCGTATTCAAATTCATGTGCCGTATTTGGTGGGGACTGCGCAAGAGCGTATGTTCCGTTGGTATAACGAAGCACTCAATATTTTCAGCAATATTTCACCCACTGCACAAACCTTGCAGGAAAACTTTATTGTCGATTTAAAACACTGCTTACTTGCAGATTTAGGACAACAGTTTGAAGATTTACTGGAAGCAGTCAGTGTGCAGCGTGAAGCTTTGGAAGCAGAACTTCAAGCGGGTCGAGATCGTTTGTTGGAATACAACTCTTGCCGTCCTGTGGTGGCGCAGGAAATTGTACAAGCTTTAGAAGATTACGACGACAATACCACGTTGCCTATGTTTATGAAGCGCTTTATGGCATCGACCAATATTGACTTCGATGAACAAAGCAATGGCACGGTGATTATTAAACCAACTGATCAAATGCAAGTGCAAGGTTTGACCTTAGACGAAGAAGGCATGACCGCGACGTTCTATCGGGATCAGGCGCAAATTCGTGAAGATGCACAGTATTTGACCCTAGAGCATCCATTCACAGAAAGCGTGATGGAAATGATCAATACACAAGGTTTTGGTAGCACCAACGTTGCGGTATTAAAATCTGCCGCTTTGCCACAAGGTTCTGTGTTGCTCGAAGTCTGGTTCAAAGTGGATGTCATTGCACCGAAAGCGCTGAATTTGCCATCAAGCTTGCCACAGCAACTCATTCGTGTCTTATTGAGCGAAAAAGGGCAGGATTTATCGCAAAAAATTGCCCCTGAAATTTTAAAACCTTATTTACATCATTTAGATGGCAACAGTTGTCGTCAAGTGGTGAAAGCACGCCGTGACGCGATTGAAGCGCGTTATACACAGGCTTTGGAGTTGGCTAAAGCTGCATTGCCTGAATTTAAGCAACAAGCTAAAGATGTATATAGCAAAAAATGGCAATATGAAATTGACCGTTTAAGCTATTTGAAGCAATTTAACCCAAGTATTCGTGAAGATGAAATTACACGTTTACAGAAATTGCAAAAAGAAGGTTTGAGTTTGTTAGATGGTCTGTCGGTTACGCCTGAAGCCATTCAGGTGATGGTGGTGGTTAAGCCATAAAGAGTGCATTCAATACAGGTGTCTAGACGGTGTATTTGTATTGAGTCGGTTTTAATCAATCACTTTTTGAAATATTTGGCATCTTCTAAATTGCGCGTTTTAAGTTGGGCATTGCGCCTTATTTTTACGGAGCAGTTTAGCGGGTGCTTTTTTAATATCGCAATAAAAATGTTGTGCGAGATTTTTCACATCACAGACTTAAACAAAGCAGCAACCAGTGCTTATGTGTCATTAAAATGACTCATAATTCATCTTTTTCAGCATTCTGGTCATTTGCAAAACTTAGTGGTATGCGTAGTTTAAGGGCTGTTGATCTTTTATCTATGATTGATGTGCCAAGTGTTGAATCTGTAAGCGCGTACGCATAGATCAAGTCACAGACCCGATATTCTTCTTTTAAGCGTATTTTAAATGACTAAAGCTGCAATTCATTTTACCCATGCCAATGGTATTCCTTCTGCCAGTTATCAAAAGTTTTTTCAATGTTTTGAAGCAGATTATCATTTAAAGGCAATTCCACTGATTGGTATGCAAGCAGAATTTCCTGTGACCTATAAGTGGACCTATTTGATTCATCAAGTGATTCAGGACATTGAGCAGCAGTTTCCAAAGCAACAAGTGATTGGTTTAGGGCATTCTTTTGGTTCATTATTAACCCTGATGTGTGCCTATCAGCGTCCAGATTTATTTTCTCAATTGATTATTATGGATCCACCTTTTGTGATTGGATCGAAGTCGGCATTATTTGAAATTTTACAAAAATTTAAACTGAAATATGTAGATCAACTCACACCTGCCGCCGTGACCATGAAGCGTCGAGATCATTGGGCTAGCCATGCAGAAGCCTATCAAGCTTTGCGGCATAACCGTTTATTTAAAAAATTTGATGCACAATGTTTTGAAGATTATTTTGCCAGCGGCATACAAGTCGATGCACAAAGAGGTGGTGTGACTTTAACAATTCCAAAACGGGTAGAAGCTGAAATTTTTAGAACCGTACCTGCATGGTGGTGGCGCACACCACGCAAAGCCCCAGATGTACCTGTGCATTTAATTACAGCAAGGCATAGCCCATTTTATTTGCAAGGTTTACCACAAGGCATGCAAAAAACTTATGGAATTGAGTTTAGTGTGGTCGAGGGAGGACACATGTTTCCTTTGGAAAATCCTGAAACCACAGCAACATATGTGCAGAAATTAATTCAAAAACAACACGCTTAATAGCAAAGTCTAGCAATTAAATGCTCAAACGCGCGTGACCTGATTCAGGAAAATCGTCCGATTTATCCTGTGTTATGTTAACGAATTTTGGCATCATCCAAATGACGTGCACCTTCTAAAATCATACGAATCATGGTCATGGTTTGTTCAGCGGTTTCTTTACGTTCAGTCGCAGGCATATCAATGACTTTGGCACCCATATTAAATACCAGTTGTGTAATGGCTTTTGCGACAATATCGGGATGCGCTAACTTGCTGTTATTTAAACGTTCTAAACGAATTAAATCATCTTGTAATTCTTGCTGAAAATAATTCAGCTGACGTTCAACCGCAAGTTTATATGAAGTTGAACCCGTATAACCTTCACGTAATAGCAGACTTAAATTGCCTTCATCGGTATCTAATTGTTCAATAAATACTTCAACCGAGCTGCGAATAATACTGTTTTGTTTAGATGCTTTTAAACGTGCTTCATGCAGAATTTGACGCAACACCACACCTGCACGATCAATCAGTTCAATCGCGAGTTCATCAATATCTTTAAAATGACGATAAAAACTGTTTGGTGCGATGCCTGCTTCACGTGCAACTTCACGTAAACTTAAAGATGCGATACTTTTTTGTGGGCCAATTAAATTTAATGCTGCCTGAAATAATTCTTGTTTGGTAATGGTAGCTTTACGCCCAACCGTACGCACGACAAGAGGCTCATGAACCGTTTCAGATTCTGGAAAAGTCACATCATGGTTTGTTTTCATGGCAGGCTGAGTCATATTTTCAATAATTTATAAGCTTAGAGGCATTATAGCGGTTGCGCCAGTACTTGTGAAATGATTAGAAACAATACAGGTGTATATACAAATATATATACATGTGTATAATAATTAAAATTTCATCGGGTGGTGCTGAATCATGCAGCTAACTGAAAAAAGAAAATCTCCCTTAACCAGTATTGCAACTGCAGTACTAGATCCTTATGCAGCAAATTTCTGGTTGCAAAAAATTAATCCATTATGGTCGGTGAATCAGTCACTCGGCAAAATTGTGAAAAAAGATATTGCCGCACAAGGTGTGGTGAGTTTCACTTTGCAATTCAATAAAAAACTCCAAGTTGGTGCAGCAGGGCAGCATCATCCTGTTTATGTGACAATTCAGGGCGTACGCTATGAGCGAACCTATAGTTTGACTCAGCTTGATGCACAACACGTTTTGTTGACAGTGAAAAAAGTTGATCAGGGCAAAGTCAGCACATGGCTGGTTGAGCAAGCCAAAGTTGGCGATACTTTAGAGTTTGGTGCGCCTTATGGTGATATGCAATTGCCTGCACAAGCCCAGCCTTTAATTCTATTGGCAGCAGGTAGCGGTATCACACCGATGTATAGTCTGGTACAAGACATGGCAAAATCTGGTCGTCTTAGTAGCACTACAGTGACTTTAATGTATTGGGTAAAAACCTTTGCAGATGCAGCATTTAAAGCGCAATTTGAAGCTTGGGCACAGCAATATCCAAACTTTAAATTTCAAGTGCTTTATACCCAAGAGCCGAGTTTGGCGCACAGCCGTTTAAATGCAGAACATTTACAAGACTTAGCACAAATTGAGCAAAGTGCAGTGTTTGCATGTGGCCCATCGGGTTTTACCACGCAAGTTGAACAATTATTTGCACAGGCTGCCTTGCTGAAAACAGAAGCTTTTAGCATGACGCCTGTATTAAGTGACGATGTTGGTTTGGTACAAGTTACACTGACCCAATCGAAAAAGATTGTCACTATTCCAAAAGGCAAGTCCATTTTAGAAAGTCTGGAACAGCAAAATATTAAACCTAAATACGGCTGTCGTATGGGAATTTGCCATAAATGCGTATGCAACAAGGCTGAAGGTTCAACTAAAAACTTGGTCGATGGTGTTCAAAATAGCGAACCGAATAACCAATTGAAAATCTGCGTCAATTCAGCACAAACCGATTTAATTATTGATTTATAAGCGAGTTCCGATTATGAATATGCCAGTAAAAATAGAATATTTCCGCAATCCTAAAAACCGTGAACTCACTCAATTTGAATTAGATGAGCTTGCACGTGAATTAGACGCCATTAAACAAGAAGTTTTGGATGATATTGGCGAAAAAGATGCTAAATACATCCGCCGTGTTTATTCAACCATTCGTTATAGCTCAATGGCAGGTCGTGCCTTATTGTTCGCAGGATGGTTCCCGCCAGCATGGGTTTTGGGTACAGGCTTGTTAGGCTTTGCCAAAATTATGGAAAACATGGAATTAGGTCATAATGTCATGCATGGTCAGTATGACTGGATGAATGATCCTAAATTCAATGGTGCAAGTTATGAATGGGATACGGTAGGTACTTCAGACAACTGGCGTCAAACCCATAACTTTAAACACCATACTTATACCAATATTAAAGGTATGGATGATGATATTGGCTATGGTTTGGTGCGTTTGTTCCCAGAACAGCGCTGGAGATCAGGCTATTTATTGCAACCTTTATACAGTATTCCTTTCTGCTTACTGTTCCAATGGGGTGTTGCCATTCAGAATTTAGAAATTGGTAAAATTTTGAATGGCCGTAAAAGCAAAGCCCAAGCCAAAAAAGAATGGCAACCTATGCAGAAAAAAATTGGAAAACAATTGTTTAAAGATTATGTGTTCTTTCCATTGATTGCAGGCCCTTCGGCTTTACCAGTGTTTACAGGGAACTTGGTTGCGAATGGTATTCGTAATATTTGGACATTCAGCATTATTTTCTGCGGTCACTTTACGAAGGATGTGGAAGTATTTCCAAAGTCTGTGATGCAAAACGAAAGCCGTGGTCACTGGTATATGCGTCAAATTCGTGGTTCATCGAATCTTACAGGTTCTGAAGCATTCCACATTTTGACAGGACATTTAAGCCATCAAATTGAACACCATTTATATCCAGATATTCCTGCACGTCGCTATCGTAAAATGGCTCCAAAAGTACAAGCTGTGTGTGAAAAATATGGCTTGAACTACAACAATGCAAGTTTGGTTAAACAGTACGGCAGTGTGCTTAAACGTATTGTAAAATATGCTTTTCCATTTAAGAAATAAGTGACTTACAAATGAGTTGTTTAGTACGAATAGATTAAGTGATTGATCTTGGTTTAAAACTATACTTCTATTTTGAATTAGAGGTGATGCTGTAAAGAGTCACCTTTTTTATTGCTTTAAGTGTTGTAGTCGTTATTTTTATGCAGAATCATCAGCTATTTTATTAAGAGAAAACTCTATTTTTATTTTCTATTCTGGGTATAAAAAAGTAATCACCATAGGCGGCATCCGCTACATGTAACTAAAAAAACCCACAATTCAAATTGTGGTTTTATTATATCATTCATCAAAATCAAGCCAGTTTTTTATAAGTTACAATTTCTGGCAATGAATGATTACTACCCACCATATAAGAATAAGTCGCTAAACTCAGCATGGCATCATCTTCATCACTATTACCATACGCATAAATAGCAGCATAATTTTTTAAATCGTATTGTTCTAAAATTCGAACTTTCTTTTGTTCCCGACTGCAATCAGGTGTTGAATATCGCCCTGTAAATTGCAGATTCTCAATTTCCGTTTCAGTACAAATCAAAGCAACATTTAACTGCTGACAAATATATTGCAAATAAATATCCACACTGGCAGAAACAATCACCACATCATCACCATTGAATTGATGCTGTTTTAATTGTTGTAACAGTTGTGGGTTAAGGTCATGCATTAAATCTACTGCGTAACGCTGTGCAAGTGCTAATATTTCAGCTGTACTTGCGTCTTTGAACATGGCATTAAACAATTTAGGACGCATGGCATGTGCAGGATAAAATTTTAAATAATAGGCCTGAATCCAAGGCAAGAATTTAAGTCCTTGTTTAATAATATGCCGCTTAGATAAAGCATAGAAAATAAACCCTGTAAAACTGTCTTTGCTGCACAGGGTTCCATCAAAATCAAATAAGGCTAAATTTTTATATTTTTGGCTTTTTGCATGCATGTTTTATAACGTCCATTGACTCGCGTAGCAAACCAATTGGTGTTGTAATCTCGACTCAGTTTAGGCCCTGAAATGACCACTTGCGGCATCATGGCATAAAATGGCTCTTTGCCCGTTTGTGCTTTATAGAGTTTTGTAACCGCTAAATAGGTTGCAGTGTCTTCAAATTTCTTTTCTTTTTCTTTTTTTAAGTCTGCACGAATTTGGCGTGGGGTGACTAAAATATTATGTTTGGCAAAAACAGCAATTAATTCACGTTCAGATTCACTCTTTGCATTACGCACACCACCATCTTTAGCGTAAAGCAGCAAATCACCATCTAAATCTAATTCTGATTCGGTTAAATCATTCAGCATGCTTTGGAATGCGGCATTGCGGCTTGAATACATACCTGAGTTATAGTCCGCAAAACGGTACATCGGTTGATCGTAATCGGCAGGGTACATCATTAAACGGTGAATCCCGTAATATAAGCCACCGTATTGGGTGTATAAATCACTGCGTAACTCTGCGATGTTGCCACTTTGACGTTTATGCTCTTTGGCATAGCTAATATGCACTTGCATCGAACCTAAAGTGGTAATTGGATTAAGTTTTTCGCCAATATTTTGTCCAAACAGCTTGGCAGCACCTGTTAGTGCAGACACGTGATAATGTTTGGCCATATAGTCAAAAATTTCACGATACAATTCATCCAGTTCACGTTCGGTTTTCACATGACGCATTTGGCTTAAATAGTTATCTTCAGGGCTAGGATGGTTTTTTAGTACATCCTGAAAATAGCCTGCAACCGTACCGCCAATCGCTTCGCCCAGTTTATCTTTAAATTTCTCATCCAAACGGTCTTGCACTTCTTTAACTGCTTTTTCACCCAGACCATAGACTTGAGGGTCGGCTACAAAGTTGGATTCCTGATCCACGACGGCAATGATGGTACACATATTTTCTTTGGTTTGTGGAATGCCCAATTGCTCTGAAATATCGTAAATATCTTTTGCCCAAGCACTACGCTCGCTTACCCGATTCGGAATGAGTTTGCGGATTTGTTCTGCTTCAAGGGTAGGCTCATTGTCCTTAGACCACCATGCGCTATCTCCACAGGCAGCCAAGCTTAATGATAAAACAAGCACGCTGAAGGGTTTCATCAAAGAAGTGAATACAGTGTCTTTCATAGATAGGGAAAACTCGTTCCTAATGGATGAGCCCAAAGGGCAGATGCAGTATACTATGCCAATCGTTAAAGTTAAGAATATATATGTATATTGGTCCCTATCAACTGTCAAATAATTTGATCGTTGCCCCGATGGCAGGCGTCACAGATAGACCCTTTCGCTCACTGTGCAAGTACTTTGGTGCAGGGCATGCGGTCAGTGAAATGATGACCTCTGACAAAACTTTGCGCATGAGTAAAAAGAGTTTGTATCGTGCCAACTTTGATGGGGAACTTGCACCAATTTCTGCACAAATTGCAGGCTCAGACCCGCATGATTTGGCCGAAGCCGCACGTTATCAAGTCGCCAATGGTGCACAAATTGTTGATATCAATATGGGATGTCCTGCCAAAAAAGTCTGCAATAAGTTGGCTGGTTCGGCTTTATTGCAAGATGAAGATTTGGTGGCACGCATTTTAGATACTGTGGTTGCCGCGGTGAATGTGCCTGTGACACTGAAAACTCGCTTAGGTTTTTTGAATGGGCAGGAAAATATTTTACGGGTTGCCAAACGCGCAGAACAAGCAGGCATTGCTGCATTGGCATTGCATGGGCGTACCCGTGAAGATATGTATTTAAACCGTGCACGCTATTCACTGATTAAAGAAGTGAAAAGCATGCTCAATATTCCTGTGATTGCCAATGGTGATATTGATAGTCCTGAAAAAGCCAAATATGTCTTGGACTATACAGGCGCAGATGCGATTATGATTGGACGTGCTGCGCAAGGACGTCCGTGGATTTTTCGGGAAATCGCACATTATTTAGCAACAGGTGAGCTGTTAGCAGCACCGAGCATTGCAGAAGTTCAAAAAGTATTACTTGGACATTTAGCTGAGCTGTATGAATTTTATGGTGAATATTCAGGTTGTCGTATTTCACGTAAACATATTGCTTGGTACACCAAAGGTTTACGTTCAAGTAATGAATTCCGTCAAAGTATGTATCAAGTAGAAAGTACTGCAGAACAATATAAAGTGGTGGAAGATTACTTTAATCAGCTACTTGCGCATGGTGAAATCATGAGTGATGTGCAGGTTGAAGCGGTGAACTTATTAGATACAAAATAAAAACCCAACCGTGATACACGGTTGAGTTTTCTGTACCTATATTTAGCGTGCGTGAATCATTTCTAAAACCAACTGATTAATTAAATCTGCGGCTTCTAATTCACGAATTTGACTGACATTACTCCCTGCCCAAAAAGGTGCATAACCTTGCTCGCCTTGTGTGACGGCTGCTGAATGCAACTGTTTTGCAAGATCATACGTATATGGATAGGTGGGCACAGTTAAACGATTTGGTGTATCTACCTGTGTATGCCAATGATTAATTAAACCACGGGCAGAGCGTCCAGAGATGCTGTCGGTAATTTGAGTAATGTTTTGCTGAAATAAAGCTTGTCGATAAGCTGGATTGGCATTGGAACTTTTACATTGCACGAAAGCTGTACCCAGCTGTACCGCAGAAGCGCCCAATTTCAGCATTAACTGTGCTTGTTGACCATTCATAATGCCACCTGCGGCAACCACTGGCAGGGTACAATGTTCACGAATCAGTTGTACTAAATCGCTGGTTTTAATTGCACTATCAAAAGTTTGGTTAAAGATACCCCGATGTCCACCTGCCTCAATGCCTTGGGCGATAATGACATCAATTCCCGCTGCTTCAATGGCTTGAGCTTCGGCTAAGTTGGTTGCTGAAACCATAGTAATGATTCCTGCATCTTTTAAAGCCTGAATTTGATGCGCATGCGGAATCCCGAAGTGAAAACTGACGGCTTGTGGTTTAGTTTCTAGTACAAGATCTAAATATCCATCATGGTCTTTAAAACTTGGATAAATACAATTTAGTTGACTCGGTGCAGTTGCGCCATAGCGTTCAAAGATTGGCTGAAAATGTGCAATCCACGCTTGTGCAGCGACTTCATCTAGTGGACTTGATTCATGGCAAAAGAAATTGACCTGAAATGGAAAATCAGTCAGTTCTTGAGTGCGTAAAATTTGCTCACGTGCAGCATCTACCGTGTTTGCACCTAAACCGAGTGAGCCAAAACCACCTTGATTAGAAACCTCGGCTGCAAGTTCGGGAGTAGAAACGCCAGCCATTGGAGCAAGAAAAATAGGATGCTTTATATTCAGTTGTTCTAATAAGGTCATATTATTTACTCCATGTTTTTAACTACTTTGCCCAACTCTAGGTAGATTGGCAAATCATATCCGTCATTTCTTTATGAAATATTAAGATGAGCGATATCATTAAATTTGCAGATGCTTTCAGGCATAATAAGCCTGATGTATGAATGGATGAGTAAATTAATGAAGCCTTTCGTTTATGGTGGTTTGCTTGTGGTGTGTGGATTAAGTGCGTGTAGCAATCCACAGCAAACTCAAGTAAAAATTGATCCAAAGCAATATCAGGTTCAGGATGCGACTGCATTACAACAGCGTATAGATGCTTTAAATGTCAAATTGGCGCAAGACTTCAAACAATTTAAACAAGTCGAAAATATCGCATTTGCGCATCAATTCCCTTTAGATGTAAATAACTTACAAACTTTAAATCAGCATTTAGTCGCCAGTACTGCTTTAAAGCCGACTAAAATTGCTTATTGCGATATGATGAATGGTTATTTTGCTGAGTTATATCGTTTAGGACATTACAATCTAGATTTTCTCAAAGATGTAAAATTACCGCGTGCAGAGCAGGAAAATTTGGCTGAAAATTTTGTCAATGCAGAATCTTATTATGATTTTATTTTGAATCGTTACACCAGTTACCGCCAAGTACAACAGACCATGGGCTATGGTTGTAATTTAAAAGCGGCGTTATAGTTGCGGCAGGATTTAGGTTTACCAGGGTCTGTTGATATTTCATAAATGGCTTGCGCTGTAGGCTAAAACTGAGCAGATTAGGCATGAAACGCAGGGAATAACGGGTTTATTTTCAAGTTTCATAACGCAATCTGTGAAAGTTTTAGCCACATGAGCAAAAACAAAGCACTGCTTTGTTTGCTGCGCAAGGGAACAAGCATATTTTTTGCTGCTATTACGTTATGTTCCAGTCATTTAGAATGACTAAATTTCCTGTCCCATGCCTTATATCAGCTAAAAAACCTTGCGAGATATATCTCTCATGTCGCAAACATAGACGAATTGTCAACAGACCCTAATTAAATCGTGCTGAATAAAAAACTCCTGAGAACTTGCTCAGGAGTTTTTGTTTTATACAATCAAATTATTGTTGTGCTTTTTCTTTCACATTTGCAGCACCTTGTTCAACCGCACCTGCAGTCGCAGCAGTTGCATCTTTAGCAGCTTGTACAGTCGCATCAGCTGCGTTTTCTGTTGCTGTTGCAACATTGTGTGCAGCATTTTCAGTTGCTTGCGCTGCGTTATCTACCGCAGTTGCTGTAGCAGTAGCAGCTTCATGTGTTGCATCTTTGGCATCATGTGCAGCTTGAGCCGCAGCGTTTTCTAAGTGTTCACCCGTAGTTGCCCCTGTTTCTGGTGCTTTTTCTTTTGCACAACCTACAAGTGCTACAGTGGCAGCAAGACCTAAAGCAATAAGAAGTTTATTCATTATCATGTTTCCTTTTTTTACATCCACTTAAGATGGGATAATGCGAATATAACCAAAAAACAATCAATTTGAAGCTTAAAATTGTTCAAATAATGTAATGCGTTTAGATATTTTTTTGTTGTGTAGATTAGAACGATAAATTAGAGAAAAATATGCCGATGCGATTCATTTTTTCTGATAAGGTGAAATCTTAAGAATGATTACAGTTTTTATTGTACAGTAATGCCATTCTGTAAGATTGGGATTGTAAAATGCTTAAAAAAGGGATTTATCAACATTATAAAGGGCAATTGTATCAAGTGCTGCATGTGGCTACACACAGTGAAACCCAAGAGAAATTGGTGGTTTATCAATGCTTATATGGCGATTATTCTATTTGGGCCAGACCGCTTGATATGTTCACGGAGAGTATTACTTTGGATGATGACCGTGAACAGGAACGCTTTAAATTGATTCAAGAAGTGTATTAATATTTGAAGTTATTTACCTATTTAAAACGATCCAATCTATTTTTAGATTGGATCGTTATGTGGATGCTCAAAGTTTAATAAAATCAATTATTGAATGGAAATACGGTTAAAGCTTAAATCGTATGCTAAATATTTACTCACAAAAGCTGCTTTATCACTGCGTCTTAATAAGTTGTCATAAATAAATTGTGGTACAGGATGGAATAAATCCCCAGAGCCATTTTCGTAAAATATTTTTAAATAACGTGAAGATGCACTGTATGTCCAGGATGTCACGGTAAGTGTTTTACCCATAAGCAACTCCTTTATTTTTTATATTATTTTTCACAGAATAAATCTGCTTATTTTGAACATAAGTGAAGTGCTTGCTAAAAAGTATTACAGAATTGTAACTTTTGAATATAAGTTTTTTGCGCAACCTAAACGTGCCAAAAACGACAAAACTATTATGAAGCGAAATAAAACACCACATTTAGGATTGGTGTTTATGCTTTGCACATGAATAGTCATTCATTTAAATAAAATGATTGAAAGACTAGATTTTATAGATGACGACATTGATCTTCTTTGTCACCAGAAACACGGTTTGTGCCGCCAGTCGGTTTTACGCGGTTATCTTCACATTCTAAATTGCCATTCAGGCGGTTATTTTTTACAACGATTGAGCCTGAATTATCTTTAAGTTGAATATTGCCATTTACACGGTTTGACGTGAGTTGGATGTTACGCCCATCTTCGAGTTGGATATTGCCATCAATGCGGTTGGCATGTGCATTAACCTGACTAAAGTTTCCTTTAGATTCTAAATTGCCATCAATCGTACTATTTTTAATTGCCGTATGTGAGTTGGAATGCAACATTAGGTTGCCCTTAATAGTCACATGATCAAGAACACATTGTTTATGCACTTTGACATTATCATCAATAGTTCGATTTTTAATGCTGCCATTACAGTTGAAATCAGCTAAAGCTGGCACTGAAAATGCTATTAATGTTGAAAGTAAAAATAATTTTTTCATAGAACAGCCCTTAAAAATAAATCTCACAACTGTTACCGGTACAGATTCGATTGTAGTGTTGTAATGTTTTTACATTTTCTATTCTAGAGATGAAATATGAATAAATAAGGTAGAAAAGGGTGATGTTCTGATTAAAAAAACCACGCAAAATATGCGTGGTTTTTTTGAGTGGTTTAATCTAAAACTTAGATTTTACCTACTAGGTCGATAGATGGGGCTAAAGTTGCATCACCTTCTTTCCATTTAGCTGGGCATACTTCACCTGGGTGAGCGTGAACGTATTGAGCTGCTTTAACTTTACGAAGAAGTTCTTGAGCATCACGGCCAATACCGCCAGCATTGATTTCGATGATTTGGATTTTACCTTCTGGATCAATTACGAAAGTACCACGGTCAGCAAGACCAGCAGATTCGATTAATACTTCGAAGTTTTTAGAAAGCGTCCAAGTTGGGTCGCCAACCATTACGTATTGGATTTTTTTGATTTCTTCTGAAGAATCGTGCCAAGCTTTGTGCGTGAAGTGAGTGTCAGTAGAAACTGCATAGATTTCAACGCCTAATTTTTGGAATTCTGCGTAGTTGTCTGCAAGGTCACCAAGCTCAGTTGGGCAAACGAAAGTGAAGTCAGCAGGGTAGAAGAATACTACAGACCATTTGCCTTTAAGATCAGCTTCAGTTACTTCAATGAATTGACCGTTGTGGTATGCATTTGCTTTAAATGGTTTAACTTCAGTATTAATTAAGCTCATCATTGTCTCCATGATTAAGGTTTGTATTTCGTTGGCAATAGAGTATCTAATTTTGTTTTATTGCTGAAATGGTATTTTTACATTACTAGCATCGGAAAAACAAATGAGTATGTAAAAAGCGTACACTTTCATCACAGCATTATTGAGTCTTTATTAGGCCTCAAAATGATGATGATTGCATGACAACCTATTTTTCAGGTTCAAATACAACCCATTTCAAGCAATTGGTGAACATACATCTATATGGGGATGCTATTTTGAAATTCAAGGGGGGATTTAAAACTTTTTAAATACGCATTCTAAATCACTGTTCTTTCGCTTAAAGGCATTACAGCGTAAAATACGCGTTTGTGTTTTGGTTAGGAAGCGTATTCTGTGCAGAGTCATTTAAATGTAGACCACCTCGTTTTGGCGCGTGATCGTCATCGTTTAAATCGACTACGAAAAGGCAAAGATGCCAATCCAAAGCAATATCAGGAATTATTTGAAAAATCTAATTTAAAAGTGTTGGAGCGTGCACAGCGCATTCCCAACATTAAGTTGAATCAAGATTTACCTGTGACTCAATCTGCCGAACAGTTGATTACTGCAATTCAGCAACATCAGGTCATTATTGTGGCGGGTGAAACAGGTTCAGGGAAAACTACACAGTTACCACAAATTGCAATGTTGGCAGGTCGTGGTTTAACGGGGTTAATTGGTCATACTCAGCCACGACGTCTTGCTGCGCGTAGTGTATCGCAGCGTATTGCCGAAGAAGTTGGCGAAAAGTTAGGTGAGTCCATCAGCTTTAAAGTTCGTTTTAATGAACAGGGTTCGCAAGATTCAATTGTCCGTTTAATGACCGATGGTATTTTGTTAGCAGAGCTTGCCAATGATCGTTATTTAAATAAATACGACACCATTATTATAGATGAAGCGCATGAGCGTTCTTTAAATATTGACTTCATTATGGGCTATTTAAAGCAACTTTTGCCACGTCGCCCTGATTTAAAAGTCATCATCACTTCTGCAACTTTAGATGTGCAGCGTTTTAGTAACTATTTTAACGGCGCACCTATTTTTGAGGTCGAAGGTCGAAGCTATCCTGTCGAAGTACGTTATCGTCCAATTTCTGAATTAAGCATTGGTGGTAGTGATGATGATGAGTTTGATGACTTTGAAGAAAACTTGCCACGCGCAGTGGTGCAAGCGGTAGAAGAATGCTTTGCCGATGCACAGGAAAAAGGTCATCCTGAACATGCCGATATTCTAATTTTTGCCAGTACTGAACAGGAAATTCGGGAGCTGCAAGAAACCTTGCATAAGCATGGACCGCGTCATACTGAAATTTTACCGTTGTATGCGCGTTTGGCTTTGGCGGAACAACAAAAAATCTTTAATCCTTCAGGTGGTGGTCGTCGCATTATTATTGCCACCAACGTCGCTGAAACCGCACTCACTGTACCCAATATCCGCTATGTGATTGATAGCGGTTTTGCACGTATTTCACGTTATAACTATCGCTCACGGGTGCAGCGTTTACCGATTGAAGCAGTATCTCAGGCAGCAGCGAATCAGCGTAAAGGACGTTGTGGTCGTATTGCACCAGGCGTTTGTATTCGCCTGTATTCAGAAGAAGATTTTTTAAGTCGCCCAGAGTTTACTGAACCTGAAATTAAACGCACCAACTTGGCATCGGTCATTTTACAAATGCAAAGTTTGGGCTTGGGTACGCTCGAAGATTTTGATTTTATTGAGCCGCCAGATCATCGTTTAGTCAATGATGGTCGTAAGCTGTTGATTGAACTGGGTGCGATGATTGAGAAGGGTAAAGCCCCTCTTTTAGACGGAATGAGCAGCTCTGCGACGCAAAAGGGAGACAATCATCCGAATAATTCCACTAAATCCACCGCTAATAAAGGCGAGCTTCAAGGCAGCAGCTTAACCAAAATTGGTCAGCAAATGGCAAAAATGCCGATTGATCCAAGACTGGCACGTATGATTTTAGGCGGTGCGCATTTTGGGGTGTTAAATGAAGTCCTGATTATTGTAGCGGCATTGGCGGTACAAGACCCGCGTGAACGTCCTGCAGACAAACAAATGCAAGCCGATCAAAAACATGCTTTGTTCCGTGAAGCAGATTCTGACTTTTTATTCTATTTAAAATTGTGGGAAACTTTACACGAAAACCGTGATGGCATGAGTGAAAACAAACGTCGTACTTTTGCCCGTCAGCATTTTTTAAGTTGGTTGCGTTTACGTGAATGGAAGAAAACTCATGAACAATTGGTGGATTTGGCGCGTGGCTTAAAACTGTCGTTTAATGAGAAAAAAGCCAGTTATGAAAATCTGCATCGGGCGTTATTAACAGGGTTGCTTTCTTTTATTGCCAATAAAACCGATGAGCGCAATGTGTTTATGGCAGTACGCCAACAAAAAGCACGAATTTTCCCTGCATCGACTTTGCATAAAACCAATACACCGTGGGTCATGGCATTTGAGATGGTAGAAACTTCGCAAGTGTATCTACGCACCTTGGCAAAAATTGAACCTGAATGGATTTTATTGGCTGCACGTGATTTGCTGAAGCATCACTATTTTGAACCACATTGGTCTAAAAAAGCAGGCGTGGTGAATGCCTATGATCAGATTTCGCTGTTTGGTCTAATTATCGAGCCGAAACGTCCTGTCAATTACGAAAAGGTCGATCAGGAAGCCGCCCATGAAATATTCTTACGTGATGCTTTAACCACAGGCAACTTGGGCATTACCCCACCATTTTTAAAACACAACCTGCTTAAACTGGAAGAAGTGGAACGGGTTGAAGATAAATTACGTCGTCGTGATTTAGTTGTTGATGAAGAAACTATTTATCAATTTTATGCCGCCAAAGTACCTGCAGAAGTTGCAAGCCGTCGTTCCTTTGAAGATTGGCGTGCCACAGTAGAGCCGCAAAATCCACGTTATTTATTTGTGGAAGATGATGCACTTTGGCTGAATGATCGTCCGACCACGCAGCAATTTCCTGACTATTTGCGTAATGGTGAGCTGCGCTTGGCGGCCAGTTACCGTTTTGACCCCAGCCATGATGAAGATGGCGCAACCGTTAAAATTCCAGTGCAAGCGTTGGCACAGGTCGATGAAAATATCTGGTCGTGGGGTGTTCTGGGTTGGCGTGAAAATTTAATTGAAGCCTTGCTCAAGACTTTGCCTAAAGATAAGCGTCGTCATTTGGTGCCTATTCCAGACACAGCTCGAAAGTTGCTACAACGTGTTGATGCGGTAAATTTACGCGAGCACATTTTTAGCTTTTTGGCATTTCAATTACGTGCTGAACACATCACCGAAAAAGACTTTAGCTTTGAGCGGGTAGATGCGTATTTATTGCCGTTCATTAAAGTGCTAGATGAAAAAGGGCGGGTGATTGAGCAAGGTCGTGATTTATCTGAATTAAAAGCGCGTTGCCGTACCGAAACTCACAGTCCAGTAAAACAGTTACACGGCGAATTCCAAACCTTCCCTGAACGATTTGTATTTGAAGCCTCGCAAAAAGTCACGGGCGTAGTGGTTAAGCAATATCAGGCGTTGGTACCAAGTAAAGCTTTTGCAGAACTTTCACAAAAAGATGAATCGGGTGTGGTGATTCAAACCTTTAATGATCAGCGCGAGGCGATTCATCAGCATCGTGAAGGGGTGATTCGTTTGCTGCATGTGCAATTAGGCGATTTATCACGGCAATTGAAAAAGCAAATTGCCAAACCATTGGCCTTGGCGTACTCACCTTTGGGTGATAAAGCACAACTTGAGCAAATGTTGATCTATGCGACCTTGCAAAGCATTATTTGTGACGTGCCAGTCAACTTGGAAGAGTTTCAAAACTTGCAGCTTGAGGTAAAAAAGACTTTTCTCAGTCATGGTCAAACCACGCTGCGTATCTTTAATGAAATTTATATTGCTTGGCAAGACATCCGCCGTCAGCTCCTTATGCTAGATGAAGCCGTGTTTGCCAAAAATATGGATGATATTGAAGATCAGCTGGACTTAATGCATCTGGCAGACTTTGTGTATAGCAAGCCTGTAGAGGTGTGGAGCGAATATCCGCGCTATTTGAAAGCGTTGTTATTACGTTTAGACCGCTTACCCAACAACTTGCAAAGAGACGATGCTGCCATCGCCCAAATTGACCCTTGGATGGACAAATTGTTTAAACACAAACAAGATGCCCGACT
The DNA here is from genome assembly GCF_002412355.1 of Acinetobacter sp. YT-02. NCBI lineage: Bacteria > Pseudomonadati > Pseudomonadota > Gammaproteobacteria > Moraxellales > Moraxellaceae > Acinetobacter > Acinetobacter sp. YT-02. The sequence continues at coordinate 184,706 of NZ_NOZT01000001.1, read as the reverse complement.
CAAGGAATTGTACTTTATGGTGGAAGAATTACGCATTTCGCTGTTCTCTCAACCCATGAAAACCAAAATGCCAATTTCTGCAACTCGGCTGCAAAAAGTATGGGAAAAGCTCGGAATCAGTTAAGATATAAGTAATTTCTAGAAGGAGTTTTACATGGGCATTCGCATTACAGGTACTGGTCTTTATCATCCAGAAGATGTTATTACCAATGAAGAATTGGTCGAAAGTTTAAATGCTTATGTGGAACAGTATAATCAGCTCAATGCTGACAAAATTGCGGCAGGTGAGCTTGAAGAACGTCGTGGCTCTAGTGCTGATTTTATCGAAAAAGCCTCTGGGGTAAAACGTCGTTACGTGTCAGAAAAAACAGGTATTCTGGACATTAACCGTTTACGTCCAAATTTACGTGAACGTGGCGATGATGAAATTTCGTTACAAGCGGAATGGGGCGTAATTGCTGCAAAACAAGCCATGCAAAATGCAGGTGTGTCTGCAGAAGATATTGATGTGGTGATATTGTCTTGCTCAAACTTGCAACGTGCTTATCCTGCAGTGGCGATTGAAATTCAAACTGCGCTTGGTATTCAAGGTTATGCCTATGACATGAACGTGGCGTGTTCTGCTGCGACTTTCGGCATTAAGCAAGCGCATGATGCGATTAAAGCAGGTGCGCGCCGCGTGTTGTTGGTTAATGTCGAAATTACCTCAGGTCATAACGATTTCCGTTCACGTGACTGCCATTTTATTTTTGGTGATGTAGCAACCGCTTCAATTTTGGAAGACACTGAAACCAAAGCAGGTTTTGAAATTTTGGACATGAACCTGTTTACTCAGTTCTCGAATAATATCCGTAATAATTTCGGTTTTTTAAACTTAAGTGAAAATGCAGATATTGATGATAAACGCTTCCATCAAGATGGTCGCAAAGTCTTTAAAGAAGTTTGCCCCTTAGTTGCCAAAATGATTACTGCGCAATTAGAAAAGAATCAGATTGCGCCAACTGAGGTGAAGCGTTTCTGGTTGCACCAAGCCAATGCCAGCATGAACGAACTCATTTTGAAATTGGTGGTTGGTAAAGAAGCAGCACAACCAGGTTTAGTACCTATTATTTTAGATGAGTTTGCCAATACTTCTTCGGCAGGGGTAATTATCGCTTTACACCGTACTGCACACGAAGTCGAAAACGGTGAATATGGTGTCTTGTGTTCATTTGGCGCAGGCTATTCAGTTGGCGCGATTTTGGTACAAAAACGTGATGCTGCATAAGCTTTGCCAAACCGTATAAGATCAGCAAACGCCTAAGTACAGGTATTAAAAAGTTCCTTCTCCTTCGGGAGAAGGCTTGGATCATCCGCGATATTCTCTTCACACAGACACATACAGAATAAAAACATCGAAAAACTTTATGAAAAATAATGCTTAGGTTAAGATGGAGCATCTTTTAATAGACCTATTTTGAAAACCTATGCAACCATTTGTTCTATATAACTCAGAGCAACGAAAAAAAGTTGAATTTGTTCCGCGTAAAGAAGGACATATCGACATGTATGTCTGTGGCATGACGGTTTATGATTACTGTCATATCGGGCATGCGCGGGTTATGGTTGCATTTGACTACATCATTCGCTTTTTGCGCAGTCAAGGTTGGAATGTGAAATATGTCCGCAACATTACCGACATTGACGACAAAATTATTAAACGTGCCAATGAAAATGGCGAGAGCATTCAAGCTTTAACAGATCGTTTTATTCAAGCCATGAATGAAGATGCGGCAAACTTAGGCTGTGTTGAACCTGATGCTGCACCACGTGCCACTGAATATATTGATCAAATGCAAAATATGATTGGTAATTTGGTCAATAAAGGCACAGCTTATCCTGCAAGTAATGGCGATGTTTATTTTCAGGTTGAAAAATTTGACAAATATGGCCGTCTTTCAGGTCGCAAGCTAGAAGACATGCAGGCGGGCGCGTCTGAGCGTGTTGATGTTGAAGTCGACAAAAAGCATCCATTTGACTTTGTTTTGTGGAAACATGCCAAAGAAAATGAACCATCTTGGGCTTCGCCGTGGGGCAATGGACGTCCGGGTTGGCACATTGAATGTTCTGCGATGTCGACTTGCTGCTTAGGTAATCATTTTGATATTCATGGTGGTGGTTCAGACTTAATGTTCCCACACCATGAAAATGAAATTGCCCAGTCTGAAGCATCAACAGGTGAGCAGTATGTAAATTACTGGATGCACGTTGGCTTTATTAATGTCGATGGCGAAAAAATGTCGAAGTCATTGGGTAACTTCTTCACCATTCGTGATGTGATGGAAAAATTCCATCCTGAAGTGATCCGCTACTTTATTGTGTCATCGCATTATCGTAGCCCTGTAAACTTCTCCGATGTAGCACTCAAAGAAGCCAAAACCGCATTATCACGTTTCTATCACTCATTTAAAGCTTATCAACAAGCGTACGGTACGCAAACAGTTGAGCAGTTAGATGAGACTTTGGTGGAGCGCTTTAATGCTGCAATGCGTGACGACTTCAATACAGCCGAAGCAATTGCAGTGCTGTTTGAAGTGAATAAAGAGCTGAACCGTGCGGTAAAAGAGCAGCAGGCAGATCAGGCGGCGGTGTACTATTCGACCTTGCGTCATTTGACCAATATTTTAGGTTTGGTGCAGCATGATGTCGATGAATTCCTGAAATCTGATATTGGTCAGGACGCTTTAGGTTTATCTGAACAAGCCATTGCAGACTTCATTCAGCAACGTCAGGATGCCAAAAAAGCCAAAGATTTCGCCCGTGCTGATGAAATTCGTCAGTCTTTGCTCGATCAAGGTGTGGTCTTGGAAGATACCCGTCAAGGTACAGTATGGCGTCGTGCTGATTAATTGAGCACTTGGGAGCATAGAGAGTTGACAGTTGTATGAAATTCTCTATAATTCACTTCCATATTGTGGGAATAGCTCAGTTGGTAGAGCACAACCTTGCCAAGGTTGGGGTCGCGAGTTCGAGTCTCGTTTCCCGCTCCAAAATTTTAAAAAACGCTTATCGAAAGATAAGCGTTTTTTTATGGCTGTTTGTTACAGCTTGCTTGCAGTCAGCTTTATAGATGGGTTTGATCCATAATTTTTAGAGCATTTTCGTTGAAATATGCTTCTGAGCTAGTTCTATCTTTAGCTTTATCTGCAACTTTGAATCAATAAAATAAATAGCCTAAGCTCAAATATGATTGTTTTTCATTTGAAACTCGAGTCAAAAAGCGAGTTAATTAAAACAGCATACAAAAATGCGTTAAAACAAAAAACACACGCAGAATCAAAGTGTAGAATTGCATAGATATGCTAAAATTGCGAAAATTAAATGTGCTTCAATAAATCACTTTTATTGAGGTGTAGAAAATACTCAATTTAAGTTGAACGTTGAATGCCAAACATGTCAAATACCATTGATTTCCAATCTGTAGCCTTAGACACTTTAAGAATAGAAGAACAAGCATTACAAGTCTTGGCGACGCAAATTGATCAGCGTTTTAGCCGTGCCTGCGAAATCATGTTGCATTGCAAAGGGCGTGTTGTGGTCACAGGTATGGGAAAATCAGGTCATATTGGTCGTAAAATGGCTGCGACGTTTGCCTCTACAGGCACGCCGTCTTTCTTTATGCACCCGGGTGAAGCAGGGCATGGTGATTTGGGAATGTTGGTACGGGGTGATGTTTTAATTGCCATTTCCAACTCCGGCAAAAGTGATGAAATTATGATGTTGATGCCACTCATCAAACATCTGGAAGTTCCTCTAATCACAATTAGCGGTGATGATCGCGGGCCGATGCCACAAAATGCTGATGTCGCTTTAACATTAGGCAATATTCAGGAAGCTTGTCCACTTGGTTTAGCACCAACCTCAAGTACGACTGCAACCTTGGCATTAGGTGATGCATTGGCTGTAGCGTTACTTGATGCACGTGGTTTTACTGCCGATGATTTTGCTCGTTCACATCCTGCAGGCGCTTTGGGTAAGCGCCTGTTATTGCATGTGAAACATTTGATGCATACCGGTACAGAATTACCTAAAGTTGCACCAGATACACCAATGAACAAAGTGTTATACGAAATTTCAAACAAACGTCTAGGTTTAACCACAATTGTCGATGAAAATGACGTCTTGTTAGGCATTTTCACCGATGGTGATTTACGACGTTTAATTGATAAACAACAGGGCTTTGATGTGAATTTACAAGTTGGGCAAGTGATGACTCAACATCCTGCAACGATTTCACAAGAAGCACGTGCAGTTGAAGCTTTAGAACAATTACGTGACCGTAAAATCAATCAGTTTGTGGTGGTGGATGATGCCAATAAAGTCATTGGTGTGATCAGTATGCATGACTTGATTCAAGCAGGGGTAAACTAAACAATGGCATCTTATATTTTATTAGAGCAAGCGCGTCATATTGAAGCTTTGGTTTTAGATGTCGATGGAATTCTAAGTGATGGTTTTGTCACCTTAACCAACAGCGGTGATGAAATTAAATCATTCGATATTCGTGATGGTTTAGGTATGAAACTGGTGCAACAAGCAGGTGTTAAAGTCATTATCATCACGGGTCGTAAAAGTAATATTGTCGAAAAACGCATGTCCGATTTAGGTGTAGATTTGGTCTATCAAGGGCGTGAAGATAAAGGCACTGCATTGCAGGAAGCCTGTGCCAAGTTAGGTTTATCACCTGCAGATTGTCTCTATATGGGCGATGACTGGCCTGATCTTTCAGCGTTTTCGATTGCAGGGATGAAAGTCACAGTGCCAAATGGACATATTGAAGTGCGTCGTCGTGCCGATTTAGTCACACAGGCCATGGGTGGGCGCGGTGCGGTACGTGAAATCTGCGATATGATTTTAACCGCCAAAGGTGTGTACCAAAGCTTACTTGAAAAATATCTCAGCATCCCTCATTAATTAAGTCATACATTCAAAGGTTTGAGTTACAGCCCCACTTATGGATACTAAAGTTTTATACGTTACTGCGATTGCAATTGCAGCTGTAAGTGGTGGTTATTACTATTACAGCGGTAAAGGCAAAAAACTGGAAACTGACGCTGCTCGCTCTATGACTTATAGTGCAGAGCAAATTCATCTGACCCAAACAGATGAGCAGGGCAATTTATATGTGCGTGCGCAAATTGACCGTTTAGAGCAAGACATGCAGCAAAAAACCTCTAAGCTGGAAAATTTGAATGCCTCTATGTATAAAGCGGGCGCGGTGGATGCCACTTTTTTTGCTAAACAGGCACAAGGTTTTAATGACAACGAAAAGGTTGTGTTGTCAGATCAAGTGCTAGCAACCAAGTTACTCGCTCAAGGCAAACTGACGCTTGAAACAGTCGAGTTGAATGTGTTTCCTAAAACACGTGAAATCAGTACCGACAAACAAGTGACTGTACAATCTCCACAGGCTGATTTTATCAGTCAGGGCTTAAAAGCCAATTTAAATGACGGGCAATACGAATTTTTTAATATTCGAGGAAAGTATGAACCATAAATCTAAGCTTACAGCTCCTAAAGCGTTGATAAAACAAGCAGCACTTGTGGGCTTGGCGGTGCTTTCATCGGCAGGTGCATGGGCAATTCCGTCAGACCGCAGTCAGCCTATTACTTTATTGGCAGACCGTGCGACCTTTAGTGAACGTACTGGCGTCACCACTTATACAGGCAATGTGGTGATTGAACAGGGCACCATGAAACTGCAGGCAGATTCGATTGTTGCTAATCTGAACAGCAAAAAAGAAATTAGTGTCATTACGGCAACGGGCAGACCTGCGCAATTCCAGCAAAAGACTGATCCAGCCAAAGGGCTTGCCAAAGGTCAGGCGCAAAAGATTGTTTACAATGCTGAAACAGGAATTATCACCTTAACGGGTGGCGCACTTTTAGAGCAAGATGGAGCCAGTATTCGTGGTAATACCTTGCGTTATAGTATGAACAAAGGCGATGTTGAAGCGATTGGTACACCGAACAAAACTGGTTCTGAAGCGGGTCGTGTAAAAATTGTGATTCCACCATCAAGTTCAAAATCATTCCCGGGAGCGCGTGATTAATGGATCAAACGAGCGCAGCACAGGACAGCGTCCAGCACGGTCAGCAGACTTTGTGTATTAAGCATTTAGCCAAAAACTATAATAAGCGCTGGGTGGTTAAAGACGTTTCATTTGAAATGAAAAGTGGTGAAATTGTCGGGTTACTTGGGCCGAACGGTGCGGGTAAAACCACCAGTTTCTACATGGTTGTGGGTTTGGTGCGTATGGATAAAGGCGAAATCCATTTAGATCAACTGGATTTATCTGACCTTGCCATGCATGAACGTGCGCGTAAGGGGATTGGTTATTTACCGCAAGAAGCCTCTATTTTCAGAAAGCTGACCATCGCTGAAAATATTATGGCTATTTTAGAAACCCGCAAAGATTTAAATAAACAGCAACGTCAGCAGCGTTTATCAGAATTGCTGGCAGATTTTAAAATCACGCATATTAAAGATTCATTAGGGATGAGTGTGTCGGGTGGCGAACGCCGTCGTGCAGAAATTGCCCGTGCTTTGGCAGCAGACCCTAAATTTATGTTGTTAGATGAGCCTTTTGCAGGGGTCGATCCTATTTCTGTCGGTGATATTAAAGATATCATTCGTACCTTAAAAGATCGTGACATTGGCGTATTAATTACCGACCATAACGTCCGTGATACTTTAGCCATTTGTGAACGTGCTTATATTGTTAGCGAAGGTTCAGTCATTGCAGAGGGTACACCGCAAGAAATTCTGGAAAATGAAATTGTGCGTGAAGTTTATTTGGGTGAAGACTTTTTTGTTTAAAGCTTGAATGTTCTAACCGTTATTGGTTTTCGTATGCTTACTGCATAAGTTGTAGAACAGAAAGTCGTGTAAACATTATTTAACCTTCTATACCTTTGAGGATAGAAGGTTTTTTCATGGTGGTTATCAGTCCAAATAAGCTATAACTCTAAATACGTTAGAGCGCTAAACACGTTATAATTATCAAGTTTTTATTTAACTGGTTGATTGATCTGGAGTGTTATGCCATTTACCATTGCTGCGCCCATCACTTTTGAAGAAGAAATTAAAAAAAGTCGATTTCAGGCAATTGCTGTGCCTGTAGATAATGAGCAAGCGGTAAAAACTTTTTTGGAACAGCAGCGTGATTCATCTACCACACATCAATGTTGGGCATGGAAAATCGGGCATCAATTACGTTTTAATGATGATGGCGAACCTTCAGGTACGGCAGGACGTCCTATTTTAGCCACGATTGAAGGCAATGAGTTGACTAATGTTTTGGTGTTGGTGAATCGTTGGTACGGCGGCATTAAATTGGGCACAGGCGGCTTGGTACGTGCCTATGGGGGATGTGCAGGGCAATGTTTGGCTCTAGCAGAAAAAATAGAACTGATTGAAAAAAAGACCGTGCAATTTTCCTGTCATTTTAATGAGTGGGCAATTTTACAATACGAGCTAAATAGTCAGCAGATTGAGTACAGCGAAGACTACACCGCCGAAGGCGTGTTGGTAAAGGCATTCATGCAAGTCGATCAAATAGACCCTTTAAAACTAAAATTACAAGATATTAGCCGTGGGCGTGAACAACTCAAAATCCTTGAGGATGATCAAGATGACTGAAGCAAATTCACCTGATCCATTATCGAAGTACCGTGAGCAGCATAAACACCGTTTAAACTACATGCCGTGGTTATATTGGTCATTAAAACCTAAACATCGTGTATGGGCAGAAGCTTGGCAGCAGGAATATCAAGCTTATTTAATGGCAATGGAAACGGTGGAGATTGGCAAAAACTGTTTTATTTCCCCTTTGGCACATATTTTTGCAGAGCCGGGGCGTAAAATCAGTATTGGCGATAATACCTTTATTGCAGCCGATTGTACTTTGCATGGCCCTTTAGAAATTGGCAATGAAGTCGCGATTAATCACCACTGTATTTTAGATGGTGGCAGAGTTGGAATTAAGCTTCATGATCAGGTGCGTATCGCAGCATATTGTCATTTATATGCATTTGATCATGGCATGGCTTTGGATCAGCCCATTTATCAGCAAGCGGTGCGTTCACAGGGCATTGAAGTTGGTAAGGATGTTTGGTTAGGTGCGCATGTTGGTGTTAAAGATGGGGTGAAGATTGCGGCACATGCAGTCGTTGGTATGAATAGCATGGTCACCAAAGATGTTCAGGAGCGGGAAATTGTGGTAGGAAACCCTGCCAAATTGATTCGTTATCGTGAGTAAATACGATGCAGCAAGGCTAAATCTTTAAACTTCATTACATTTTTTCATGTCCCTGCAACACGAGTTGTGTTAAGTTAAAAATAACAACTAAAAAATAGCCTGCAAAAGGCAGTAAGAGAGGCAATAATGAAACGTGTAATTGCTTGTATTGATTCTTCGCCTTGTATTAATGCGCTTGCTGAAGCTGCTGCGTGGATTGCAACACAAACTCAACGTGAATTGGTGTTATTACAAGTTTTGGATTATTACCCCGCCAGTTATCATTTGGGGGAAATTAGTGGCGTGATTGGTTTTGAAAGTAATGCCATGTTACTCAAAGAATTAGCCGAATTAGAACAAAAACAAAGTGAATTAGCACTCGATTATAGCAACAATTTATTGCAGCACATTTCCAGTATGATTCAGGAAAAGTTCGGCATTGTACCTACCCACATTCAAGAAAAAGGCGACTTTTTAGAACAAAGTTTTAGTGTGCTGAACGAAGAAGATATTGTGGTGATTGGACGTGTGGGCGAGAAATCTGCTGAACGCAATAAGGCTTTAGGCAGTAATGTCGAAAACTTTATTCGTGGTGCAAATTGTACTGTGATGACTGTCGGAGAGCATTTTAAAGCACCAAACCGTTTTATTTTTGCTTATGAATATTCCCCAACTTGTATCAAAATGATGAAGCGAATTGCACAAAGTGATTTGCTTAAATTATTGCAATGTCATTTGCTCTATGTCGGTGATCACCCAGAAGTTTTAAATGAACCTGCAGATTTTTTAACTTCAGCGGGTTTAGATGTGGTGGTGGAATATCGTTATGGCGATGTGGCTGAAAATATCTTAGATTATCAACGTGAACATGGTATTCAGTTGATTGTACTGGGGGCATTTAGTCACAGTAAAATTCACCAATTTTTCTTGGGAAGCATTACCACCAATATTTTCCGTAACTCAACTGTTCCTTTGTTGGTGGCAAAGTAAAAATCGTAAATGATTCAAAAAAGATCATTTCAAAAGATTGTTTAGTTGAACTGATGTAAATGCTTGCTGACTGTCCATGGTTATCCGCATAATTTGTGGATAACTGTATGGACAGTATATGTAACATTATAATATATAATGTAAAATTGCTTTAGGTTGTTTTTTAACCTTGTGTGGACTTTACTTTACAATCGCTAAAGCAAAGCCATCATGTCCTTTGCTGCCTACAGTTTGTAATGCTGTGCACGATAAAATTCGCGAATGATTTTGCATGGCTTTGAACATGTCACGAATCCCTTCAATGCTTGGTTTGTGATTGTCAGGATTTAAAATTTCCCCTGCACGAATTACATTGTCTAAAAAGATAATTGTACCTGAGCGTGAAAGTTTAAGACTCAGTTCCAAATATTCAGGATAGCTTTGTTTGTCGGCATCAATAAAAATAAAATCAAAAGCTTCAGTATCTTCTGGCAGAGCTTTTAGAATTTCTGCAGCACGACCAACTTTTAATTCAACCTTTTGTTTTAATTGAGCGCGGTCAATATTTTCTTGTCCCAAAGCTGCATGGGTATCACGTCCTTCAATCGTGAGTATATAACCATCTTCAGGCAGCGCACGTGCTAGCCACATTGTGCTATAAGCTGCGAATGTGCCCAATTCCAACACACGTTTGCATTGATTCATTTGAATGAGCATTTGTAGCAACATGCCCTGATTTGCCGCAACTGCAAGGTGATCTGGAAAACCTTTGGCATCGGTATTTTCTAAAGTTTGCGTCAAAATTGGGTCTTCGGGAATTAAATGTGATTCGATATAGTGATCGATATCCGTCCACATTTGTTGCATAGCGTGCTCACCTTTGTTGCGATGTGTGCATTGTAAACTTTTCTGCTCAGAGTGCAATTTATTCGCGGAATGGAGCAGGTGATAATCTATTTCGCAATAAAAAAAGAGGTCAATTTGACCTCTTTAGGATTTAATTCTAAACAACACTGAATTAGAAATTACACATAGATGAATGGCGGCTTAAATCTGGCCCCCAAGTTCGATAACCTTGTGTATCAATATGAATTTGTCCTGAAGCGTATAAGCCTAAGCCCATGTTTAAACTTTGACCATATTGCTGCCAGAACTGACACAGTCTGTATTTGGTACTTTCAATATAGGCATAGTCTTCGGCATTCGGGAATTGTGGCCCAATTCTAAAATCAATGGCTGAGTTAAATAAGTGACGCGATGAGTTCGCACCACCTGCACATTGATTCAGTGGTAAATCTCGATAGACAGAAGTGACTTCAAAATCAGTTAAGACTTTAGAGGCGACCAAATATTTAAATACACGCAAGGTAGGCACCTGATTTTGCCACAATTCACGACTTGGAATCATAAATTGCGAACGTCCACAGCGTTGCCAGTCACGTGCGGTACGCATTAATTCAAAACTTGGAATAATATTGCCAACACCGTTGTGTTCCAAGAAGCGTTCATATTCACGAACTTGGCGTAAATTGTCACTCACTGCCACCCATGCATTATACGAATAAGGCACAATTTTAGGTGCTACCTGACGCTCATAGGTGATTTTTTCTTGAGGAATGAAAATTCGTTTTCCATCGGGCGTGGTGATCGTTGTTGTTCTGTTTGGGGTTGAACTACAAGCAACCAAGATAACGGGAACAATGCTGAACGAAAACAGCGCCTTGAAAAATTTCTTCATTAGGCAAATCAGATATTTATTTAAAGTGTCCGTATTCTAATCGAAAATGCTGGTTAAAATTTGAAAATATTGCAATCAAATGTGTGTTTTAGGTATAAAAAAAGATCAGCACAGGGCTGATCTTTTTCACAACAAGACGAACTTACTTTTCTAAGTATTGTAATTTGTCTGGTTTGCCATTCCATTCTTCGCGGTCAGCAGGTTGATCGCCAATTTGTGTAATGTTTGGCCAAGTCTGTGAAAGTTCGGCATTTAGCTCAATAAACACTTCCTGACCTTCTGGTAATTCATCTTCAGAGAAAATAGCGTTGGCAGGACACTCTGGTTCACATAATGCACAGTCGATACATTCGTCTGGATTAATGACAAGGAAGTTCGGACCTTCGTAGAAGCAGTCTACAGGACAAACTTCAACGCAGTCTTGATATTTACATTTAATACAGTTTTCAGTGACAACAAATGTCATGGCGACAGCTACCTAAAAATATGGTTCTAATTCAGAATAGTCTATTTTAGGCAAAAATCACTACAACTAACAATCGCTTTTACTGATATTTGATATAGACAGTGCTGCTAAATTTGATAAAAGGGGGATAAAATCATCAAAAAAACTTATAAATGACAAAGACTCTCAATTGAGAGTCTTTGTTTAGCTCAAATATTTTAGAAATAACAGCGGCTAAGCGTTCAATTGTTCCTTTAAAGCATACAATTGTTCCAGCGCTTGTCGTGGCGTTAAATTATCGACATCTATACTACGTAATAAATCTAAAGCAGGTGATGGTTTTTCTACCTCTATTACACGTTCAATCACTTCTGGTTCAGCTGAGCTTGTTGCTGGTGCAAATAGGTCATCTTGAACGGCTAAATTGACATTTTTGTGCTGCTGTTTTTCTAAAATTCTTAAACGGTTTTGCGCTTCTTTAATCACATTGGCTGGAATGCCTGCCAATTTTGCCACTTGCAAACCGTGACTTTGGCTTGCAGGACCTTGTTGAACTTTGTGCAAGAGAATCAGGTTGCCATTCATTTCTTTGGCGGTTACGTGGTAGTTATCCACCCCAGATTCTTTGCTTAATTCGGTCAATTCAAAATAATGCGTTGCAAATAGGCATAAACATTTGATGCGTTTGCTTAAATCCAACACACATGCCCATGCCAAAGATAAGCCATCGTAGGTACTGGTTCCGCGACCAACTTCATCCATCAGCACCAAAGACTGTGAGGTTGCATGGTGTAAAATTTGTGAAGTCTCAGTCATTTCGACCATAAAGGTCGATTTACCTGTCGATAAATCATCGGCAGAACCAATACGGGTAAACACGCGATCAATAGGACCTAATACGGCTGTTTGGGCAGGCACATAACTACCACAATAGCCAAGTAGGGCAATGAGTGCGGTTTGACGCATATACGTTGATTTACCGCCCATATTCGGGCCAGTAATAATTGCCAAACGATGATTGTAGTCGAGTAAAGTATCATTCGGTGTAAAGGCGGTTTTACTCAAGGCCTCAACAACAGGATGACGTCCTGCAGTAATTTTAATTCCAATTTCAGGGCTATATTCAGGGCGTGCCCAATTGCGTAAACGTGCTTGATGGGCAAAGTTTGCCAATAGATCAATTTGTGCAATCGCGCTGCTCATCATTTGTAATTGAGCAATGTCTTGGCGTAATTCATCCAATAGCATTTCAAATAGCATCTTTTCACGGGCTAAAGCACGGGACTCGCTAGACAGGACTTTATCTTCAAAACTTTTTAGCTCTGGGGTGATGTAGCGTTCTGCATTTTTTAAAGTTTGACGACGGATATAGTGTTCAGGTGCTTGCTCGGCTTGGGCGCGAGTGAGTTCAATGTAGTAACCACTGACACGGTTGTAGCCAATTTTTAACGTTGGGATACCGCTTTCTTGGCGCTCTTTGACTTCTAAATCAATCAGGAATTGCCCCGCATGATCACGGATTTTGCGTAGTTCATCGAGTTCACTGTCAAAACCCTCTGCAATGACATTGCCATCACGCAATAGTACAGGTGGGTTTTCTACAATTGCCTGCATCAGCCGTTGATGCAGTCCATGAAAATCGCCCAGTTCTTCATTCAGGTTTTGAATGAGTGCGGATTGTTGTGCAGAAACAATGGGCTGTAAGGCATGACGCAAATAGGGAATTTGCGCACAGGCCTGACGTAGTTGTACCAAATCACGTGGGCGTGCGCTACCGAGTGCGACACGACTCAGCACACGTTCAATATCACTAATTTCTTTCAGTACCAAACGCACAGGCGACTCATGGTAACCTTGTATTAAGGCTTGAATTGCATCCAGTCTTGCATCTAACAATGCCGTGTCACGCAAAGGTTGCATCAAGGTACGACTCAGTAAACGGCTACCCATGGCAGTTTGGCAATCGTTAATCAGTTGGAATAAAGAAGTGCCGTGTTCAAATAATGGTTCAACCAATTCCAAATTACGTCGGGTCACAGGATCAAGCGCAATAAAATCGCTGCTTTGTTCTAATTGAATACTGCGAATATGTGGTAAAGCCGTTTTTTGGGTTTCTTTGGCGTAGTGTATTAACGCTGCCGCTGCTGCTTTGGCTAAGGGCAAATGATCAATACCAAAACCTGAAAGTGACGATACAGCAAATTGATCACAAAGCGTTTTTTGTGCATTGTTCAGGTTGAAATCGACATTTGGGCGTTTGGTCACAGGGCAGTCAAGCTGCTTTTTAACCTGTTCAATAATATTCGGATCGACAATATCTTCATCGACCACAATTTCGCTTGGCATTAAACGAGAAAGTTCAATCGCGAGTTGTTCAGGCAAATAATCCATTTGCTGAACTTTAAAAATCCCTGCACTTAAATCCAGCAATGCGATACCAATTTGGTTTTGCTGTAAGCATAAAGAGACCAAGTTGGAAGATTGATGACTGTTGAGCAAGGCATCATCGGTGAGCGTGCCTGGGGTGATAATCCGTACTACTCCACGCTCTACAGGACCTTTGCCTGTCACCTCGCCAATTTGCTCACAAATTACCACGGTTTCGCCTTTTTTGACCAAGCGAGCGAGATAACCTTCAGCAGCATGATATGGCACGCCCGCCATTGGAATAGGTTTGCCACTAGTTTTACCACGGTGGGTGAGGGTAATGCCTAAAAGTTTGGCAGCTTTGTGTGCATCATCAAAAAATAATTCGTAGAAATCGCCCATGCGATAGAACATTAAAGAATGTGGATGTTCCATCTTCACCCGTAAGTATTGCTGCATCATTGGAGTGTGTGAAGATAGATCAGCCATGATTTCTGTCATGTTCATGCAGTTGAAGTCCTTTAATTTGAAGCGTAATTTAAGTGTAAGTATGTGACTAGCTTATTTTACGCCATCTTAGTCAAATTAGTGAACCTGCATGTCATTGTTGCTCGCTCTCTAACGAGTCGAACATCGAGCGGTTTAAGCTTTTAAATGGATAATATTCAATTGATCGGGTGTGTTAGTGAGCACACAGCCATAAAAAATATCGCCCATAAAATCTAAACCCACAGTTTCAAAAATGATATCGCATAGCTCAAAGAGCTTAGCTGTTGAAAATGTATGATTTGCGAAGTTAAAAGTGAAAATTATTGTGTCATTTGGCTGAATTTTACTGAGTTTTTCGTGTAATTCATCGTTATAAAAAGCATCGAAATTTGATTGTTTTCTATGGATTCATTTAGAAAGTAGTGCATGTTGTAACATTATGCTTTGCATGGTCTTATTTCTAGCTAAAAGCCGTACTTTGGAAAAACTTCATCACAATCAAAGTAAAAAAAGCCATCATCTTTTCAGATCATGGCAAGCTATTATTCAAACTCAAGCTATGTAGAATTTAAAAATTCAAACTATATGACACGCCCAAAATATTTTGGCTCATGCTTAAATTGGCTTCGCCACCACCAAAATCAGCGGGGATAGAGTTGTTACCTTGCACTGTTTCTTTGAGTGCGTGTGTATAAGCCACACTTACATTTTGTTGATCATCGAGTTGCCAAGTTGCACCAACACTTAAATGCTCTTGTACCACACCTGGTGCCAAAATATTTAGGAAGGTTTGATCATTTTTAACAGGCTGATCGTTATAGCTATAACCCGCACGTAAAGTCAGTTTTTCTGAGGCTTGATAAGTCGCTGAAATTTTGTAGACATTGATGTCATCCCATCCAAAACCAGGACCTTGTGTTGTGCCAAATTTATTGTTTGCGAATAATTGATCCAGTTTATTGCCAACAGAATCTACATCTGAATAATTAATGCGTAAGTAATCTGTCGCGACTGATAAAGCAGGGGTAAGTTGATAATTTAAACCTACACCATAGCTTTCAGGTACGTCAAAATCACCTTGCTTGGCAAATAAACCTTCATATTTCTTAAAGCGGCTGGCATTAATTTTAGATGAATAGCTTGCACCAAGGGTCAGTTTATCATTTGGTTTTGCCGACCAGCCAATACGTGCACCTACGCCGTATGAATCGTCATTGCCACGATCGCTAATTGCCGCACCGTTTGACGAAGCACCACCAAAGACATCACCAGCAAAACCTTGTGCACTAAAACGTTGATATAAAATATTTGCAGCCAAGGCTATAGATTGATTTTCTGCATATTTCCAAGATAAAGCAGGTGAAATAAAGGCTTGGGTTAATGAAATACCTGCGCTTCCTGTATTATCATAAACTGCATAAGGATTATTTTTATAATTGGTATTCATGCCACCATTGCCATAAACCGCAATACCCGCAGTGACTTGTTCATTCACTGGGTGAACATAACCTACATCTGGAATTACAAAGTATTTACGGCTATTGCCATCATACTGACCATTTGCTCCATAACCATTTCCTGTAATTTCAGACTCACGATCTGGAGAGAAAATAGTTAAACCTGCATCAACACGCTTATCTAACCAGCTCAAACCCGCTGGGTTGCTTGCAATAGTCAGACTGTCCTGAAAATTGGCAATAGCTGTGCCTGCGTTTCCTTGAGATTTCACACTATATGCATGCATGAAATATCCTGTTGTTGCAAAAGCAGATGTTGAAAACAAAGGTGCGATAACAGCAATTGAGATAAAAGAAGATAGATATTTCATGAGAATATAGATCGAGTAAAAACAATATATGCGGCAGTATATTGAAAAGTTGTATTCTTGTATTTGAATATAAATTCATATCTTTATTCTATTTTTGAATATATAGCTATGAAACAGCAAGGGTATTCATTCTATATGTATATCAAAATGATGCTTCAACTCTTTTGACCAAAGAAGCTCCCTTGGGAGCTTCTTTATTGATTTACATTGCTTTAATTCATAATTATAAAGTGCTTTATGCCAAGTTTTCTAACACAAATTGTGGCGATTTAATAAATAATCGAATCAATGCTTGAGCAGAACTCGACGGTTGACGGACACCACGTTCCCAACTTTCTAAAGTTCGGGCAGAGATACACAATTTTGCCGCAAGTTCAGTTTGTGAAATATTCATTTTTTGCCGAACTTTAATGATCTGTTGTGCTAAATCCAAACAAGCCGTTTGCTCTACAGTATGATTCACATGATTATGACTGTGTTGAAGCAGATGCATAGTTATCTCCTCCTTAGGGTCGAATAAACAAGTCAATGAGTTATTAAAATAAGTATTGTCCTACAGCTGCATAAATTTGATACTGCAAAATTTACACTTTAGAGTGAAGCAAAGATGGCAACACTGTAAGAAATGATAAGAAAATTCAAGAGTCAAAACGAGGCGGAGCACGACCTTGTGGTAGAATAAAAAGCGGCTCAGTTTGAAATAGTGTTGGTGTAAACGATGTTTTAAAAGACAAAATCCGAATTTGCGTTCGGACTAAAATTGGTCTGAGTTTGTTTTCAAATAATGGTAGTGCAAAACTATAAACTAGACAGTATTCACATTCATGATCTGTATGCGCCGCATCTTCAGATGATGCATGTTCGTGTGAACTTTCAAGTTCCAATGCAACATGAGTCGCAGTTTCATGGTGTGTAGATGAATACGAAGAATGGGGTGCGGTGCGTTCTAAAAATAATGCTTGGGCAATAGTTTCACAGACAGAGGAAAAATGTTGTTTCTCTGGCAATAAAGGCTGTAGGAACACAGCGACTTGTAACAAGATTGCAAATAATCCTAGCAATCTGCCCAACATCATAAACACTGTATCAATCTTTTATTCAATTTATTCATGTAATACTATAACAAAAATGCCAATGATAAATATTGAAGTATTACACGAAGTTTTAATTAATATTTAACCTTAATATTGAGCGTTATTTAAGCATTCAACAGACCCTAGTATCATCTTGTAAAAGAAACTGTCGGAAAACCTGCTTCCAGCCAAGCTTGCATACCACCTTGCATTGAATAGACTTTCTCGAAACCCATTCTTTGTAAGGCTTGAGTGGCAAGTGCAGAACGCGCACCAGTACCACAAAGTAAGTAAATATCTCGTTCAGCCAGATTGGTAAGGGCACGTTCAACATCGCAATAGTGGTTTACTACAGGGTGTTGTGCAATTTTCATTTCTAACATGCCGCGTGGAAAATTCACTGCACGGTCTATTGCACAAGCCTGATGTTCTTCAGGTTCTCGTACATCAATCAAAATAATATCGGGATGTTGCAAATATTTTTCATGCAATTCTTGCACGCTAATTTCTGTAATTTCACTTTTGGCTTCAGTGATTAGTTGATCTGGTGTTTTCATTCATCCACACTCATTTATTTTGAGTCTATATAATATAATTTTATATATTTAATAAGATTTTATTATTGTTAGCAAATGTGTCTGATCGAATATCGTTGTGATTTTCTATAAAAAACATTTTAAATCAGGTGTTTAAATCCTGATAAAATTTAAGCCATCAATTGATCAAAAAGTCATATCTTATTCAACTATAAGGTATATACTAGATTTAACACTTTTGTTCGATTGTTCAGGGGACGTAAAATGCCTGCAAGATTTTTTGGAATTTTTCTGGGTTTAATTGCAGCGGTATTAATCATTGGTGGATTATTCATCAATATGATCAGTGGTGAAGCTACCGTCGTGGAATACTGGATTTTATTGTTGCTTCCATGTTTCGGTGTGCCAATTTTATCTGCAGTGTGCCTAAAAGAAATTGACTAAGCACAAAAGTACAAGTTTTCTTTACATTAAAATTGATAGCTGATTTATTCATCGCATTTGATTTTAATAATACAAAAACCCATGAGATCATGGGTTTTTGTATTTATAGCAAAATAGTTTATCTCGAGTCTTTATGTGAATATTTGCAAAGCAGCGTTGCAGAATTGGGCTGTTCAGTAGCCTAGTCATAGTTATATGCTATTAAAATGTAACGACAATATTTAAGCTCAATAACATGCAAGCATTCCATTATCAGGCATTGCCAATCGATGTTCACTTTGGCGTAGGTCATCTGCAAAAAATCCAAGAGATTTTACGTCCTTATGCCTATCAGCGTATTTTAATTATTACTACTGCAGGGCAACAAGCCGCAGGCGAGCGTTTATTGACACAAATCCAAGACATGGCTGTAGCGGTCTATCCTCATGCGGTGATGCATGTGCCAAAAGAGGTTGCAGATCAGGCCATTCAAGATGTGCAGCGTTTAGGAGTAGATTGCTGTTTGGCATTAGGCGGTGGCTCTGCGATTGGTTTAGCCAAAGCGATTGTCTTAGAAACTCATTTGCCGATTATTGCAATTTCGACCACTTATGCAGGTAGTGAAATGACAGCGGTGTATGGCATCACCGAAAACCAGCTGAAAACCACAGGCAAAGCAGCTCAAGTTTTGCCTAAAGTTGTGATTTATGATCCTGAATTGACACTCAACTTACCCACTGAAATTTCGGCATGTTCGGGCATGAATGCGATGGCACATGCAGTTGAGGCATTATATGCACAGGATAAAAATCCCATTGTAAGTTTAATGGCGCTAGAGGCGATTACTCAACTGGCACAGGCTTTACCTGAAATTGTGCAAGCGCCTCATAATATGCAGGCACGTGAACACGCTTTATATGGTGCATGGTTGGCTGGTGTGTGTTTGGGTTCGGTGGGGATGGCAATTCATCATAAAATTTGCCATAGCTTAGGTGGACGTTATCAGTTGCCACATGCGCAAACCCACGCCATTGTGTTGGCGTATTCAGTGTATTACAACCGACATGCAGATATTGCTGCAATGAATCAACTGGCAGCGGCTTTAAATGTGTCAGATCGGGAACAGTTGGGCTTGGCGATTTATCAGCTTAACCAAAGATTGAATATTCCAATGGCACTTAAAGATTTAGGATTACCCGAAACAGCACCTGCCCAAGTGGCACGTATTATCTGCGATAGTCCATATTATAATCCACGCGAATATGACTATGCCGAATTAGAGGCCTTATTGACCAAAGCTTATTGGGGACAAGCACCAATCTAATACTGCTGAGAAATAGCATGATAGATAAAAAACCGAAGCCACTTAGACTTCGGTTTTTTATTTACCGTGACGGATTACGGTTTATACAAGCCTAAATCTTGCAAATGTAATCTAAGAATACGTCGCAGTTCCAATACAGCTTCTGGCGTTTCCTGAATGGAATGTCCGCCTTTAATAATTTTTTCTGAAACAGCGCCATCTAAGTGGGCACTGTTGTAATGCACCACATCGTCATTCATTAACAGATGCTCAGTGCTGTCGGTATTATTGCCAATAATACTGTGATATTTAAATCCTTTGACAGGCAAAATATCTTCAGTTAATTCCGTAAATTTGGAATTTTTACTTAAATCACTCGGTCCATTTTGAATGACGCCATGCCCAATTTCTTTGGTTAGATTTTTTAAATCGACTTCATGTTGCTGCAAGGTATCCGCAAACGCGCTTAAAAATGCAGTCGGTAAGCGAATGACTTTACGTGCTGCAAGGGTGAACCAGCGGTCTGCAAACTCTGTACCTTTATGCGGTGCAGCCAAGAATATTGCACGGTTAAAATTGGTGATGGGTTTAAGGCGCAAACGTGCTTGCAACAAAGGATCAGATTTAAAGCGTTCCAGACGTCGGTTTTTAAGCATTTGCATGGCAGGTTGAGTTAAATCAGTATCGCTGACCAACAAACGTGCCAAAATACCACCCATGCTGTGTCCAATTACTACAGCATCTTTTTTGGCTGCAGCAGAAGGACTGACCTGTTTAAAGCCTTGTTGAAGCAAGGCATAAATTTGGAAACGGCTTTCTAAAATTGGCATATTGGTCGAGTAAAACACTTGCCAGACTTGAAAGTTTTCTCGCAATACAGGATCGCCCATAATATCGTTGGTTAAGCGAATCCACGCTTCGGGGCTACTGGCCAAACCATGAATGAGTACAATGACTTTTTTATTCGGATTATAAGGCTCAAGTAAGTACAAATGCGGCATACTGAGTCGTTCTTCACGATCAATTAAGGATAAATAAGCCGATTTACCTAAATTATTTTGCGCTAACCACAAGCCATAAGGTGCAGAAAAGTTAGCTGCAAGCGGGTAGTTCTTTTGTGCAATTTGGGCAGATTCATATTTATATGGATCATAAGCCTTGAGCTTAAAATGCGGCCGATTCAAAATATCTTCAATGGAATTGGCGCTATGTGGTTCTGCAGTGATTGTCGCGGCTAAATAGCGAGCTTGGTGAATATTTGGATTTTTTCCTGCAGGATAATCATATTTTAGCGGATCAATAATATATTTGCTTTTGCTCAGATCATCGTTTGGATTTTCAGGCAATACCACCAGAAATTCAGACCCAAAACCATCACGGCGCGTGACCGAGCGCAAACCCGAAAAGTTCAGGTTATAGGTTGACATCAACTGCTGAATTTTTTGTTGTTTCAGCTGCGGGTAGTACTCAAAATCAATGTCATAAATGCTGTTGCCAACACGAATTTGTTGTTGCAATTCATCGTGTTTATAGCGCAGCGCATAGCTGCTGACCAATTTGGCAATCGCCTGATTATAAAAATCCCGAATTTGGACTTGTCTGTTATCAAAAAGACGGTCTTGCGGCGCACGTTTGGTTTTAAACATGTAGGCGTAACTATAACGAATACTTTGATCGAGCATGTGCAATTGCTGATCTAAACATTGTTCATAATTGGCCTGATGAATTTTTTGTTGTTCTTCCGATCTTTTACTGTTCAGAATACTGATTTTACAGGACGATGAATTTGCCAGTTCAATCGCTTTCGCTAAATATAATTCACTGGCGGTTGAGAGCAGTTGTTCATCCTGAATTTGTGGGATTTGCTTGAGTGCACTCACACATTCTTCAGGTTTTTCGGCACAAATATTGGCTTCACGTCCTGTCATCGACAAGACATTTAAACTGGCTTCACTCAGTTTTTTGCGCGATAAAATACTATCACGTTCATTGGCAATACTAACTTTTAACGCCTGATTTTTAACACTGACCACCTGACAACCAGACAGCAGTGTTGTACTGAGCAATGCAGCAATCACAATTTTATTCATGGAAAGTCTGGCTTAATTTTTAAGATTTTTTTCCATCATACGTTTTTTTAAAGCTTTTTCAATTGCGTAGAAAGCAAAATAGACCGTCGAAACGGTCTATTTTTAGGTATTTTTGTATCGATTTTTTATTAAGTGCGTGGTGCGATCACTTGCCACACATTCCAGCGACCTTGCTTTTCAATTTCAGCAATCAAACGGTCAGCCACTTCGGCTTCTTGCGGGTATTTGATTTTATAGTTTTTCAAAGTTTGTACTGCATTTTTCTTTTGTTCCATGGCAATATAATTGTTTGCCGCAGACAAATAAGCTTCCTGCACACCTGCTTTCATGGCTTTGTCTAAATAAGGAATGGCTTCACGATGACCGCCACCTTCAGACAGACCGAAACCAAACCAGAAATTCGCTTCGGCATCTTCCTGATTAATTTTTAAGATACGCTGCGCATAGTTAAGTGAGCGTGTGGTGTAAACAGAGCCTAAGTCTAGGTTACGTGCCATAACACTGGCTTTAAATGCACGCATCAAAATATCAAAAGAGGCATTTTCATTGGCTGCCAAAGTGTCTAATTGTTGAGTCACTTCTTTGAGCTTTGCCTCGAAACCACGACGTTCCTGACGTTCGCTAAAACGTGGTGGATAGTGACGTGCTTTGCCTTCGACCAATTGTAAGAAGTCATCAATTTCGGTGATGTCAATTTCGTTTTCACCTGCCAAAACTGCAAACTTCAAGCTACGGGCATTGTTATTGACCGTAGGTACAATCAATTTGTTTTGATCTAAGGTAATGCTTTTGCTTGGATCATTTGGGTTAGTAACCACCATTTTAGTCACAGGCTGTGCTGCTGCTTTTTGTAGGTTAATTTCAAATGGTGGTGGGGCATCATAATTAAATGGATTTAAGGCATAGAATGGTGCACTTAATTCAGGTTCGGTAAATACGATAGGTGGTTTTACTTCTTGTTTTGGTGGTGCAACACAGGCGCTAACGAGCGTTGCGGCTAGAATACTGAGTGCCAAAGGCTTAAGAGTCATGGTGTTCTTCCGTTCAATTTATTTTAAAAGTGAGAGGTGATTGTGTCGGATTAAAATATTGCATGTCGGTCAGTCTAAGAAATCTGTTCCGAACATGCAATACAATTGAGGGGGCTTAGTTACACAGTGATACGAAGTTTTTTTAAGTATGTAGGATTGATCAAATAAACAGCCCTATTTACTTTGTGCTTCACACTCACGTCTAACATCTTCAATTATTTTTAATTCTTCTGCACTATAAGGTTGTTCATTTTGCTGTGGGTTTTTAAAGCTTGGGTCAAGTAAAGAGAGACGCTGACATAATAAATTCATACGTTTTTCATTTTGTTCCAAGCGATCTAGTAATACTCGCATGCCGTCCAATACTGGGTCAGATTGGTCCTGCGTTGCTGCATAAGGTTGGAAACCAATACTGGCAGCATAATCACGACGACGTGCTTCCTGATCATCGGCAGGTTTATTTTTCATAATAAAGCGCGCAGGGTTACCCACAGCAGTTGCGCCTTCAGGTACTTCTTTGGTCACAACCGCATTAGAGCCAACTTTGGCATTTTTATGTACGGTGAATGGGCCTAGAATTTTCGCGCCTGCACCGACTACTACGCCATCTTCCAAAGTTGGATGACGTTTGCCTTTATTCCACGTTGTGCCGCCTAAAGTCACGCCATGATATAAGGTGACATCATCACCAATTTCAGCAGTTTCACCAATCACCACGCCCATGCCATGGTCAATAAAAAAGCGACGACCAATTTTTGCACCGGGATGAATTTCAATTCCTGTAGCAAAACGGCTAAATGACGAGAGTAGACGTGCCGCCCCCTTGCAGTCTTTGTTCCATAATTCATGCGCCACACGATGCATAATTAAAGCGTGAATTCCTGGATAAGTGGTTAAGACTTCAAGTGTATTTCGAGCAGCAGGATCGCGCGCGAAGACAGCTTGAATGTCTTCTTTGAGCTGTTTAAGCATTAGTTTGATCCTCGTCCTGTGTTGATGTAGATTTTTTCCATGAACCGTTATTCATTGCTTGTACGCGGCTAAAAATACCGCGAAGTAAATGGTATTCCATACGATCTAATTGTATACGTCCGAAAAGCCGACGCAAGCGCAAAGGCAATAATCGTGGATTTTTTGGATCCATAAATTCAATTTCTGCCAGCATTTTTTCTAAATGTGGATAGAACTGTTGCATTTGTTCATGGTTGACCAAAGGTTCATCCCATTGCATCGCTTCAGAATCTGTCACTTGCATCGTCGCTGCAGGATCGGCAATTTTTCCGACAATATCGATGGCAGCCATACGCATTTCATAGCAAATCACTTGAATGGCTTGAGCAACATTGAGCACACCATATTCTTCATTGACAGGAATCGTCACGTGATAATTCGCCAAAGCCAGCTCTTCATTGGTTAAACCACGATCTTCACGTCCAAAAATAATGGCAACATTTTGCCCATGCTGTGCCACAGCATTTAACGACTTTTCTGCCGCAGGGCGTGCATCTAAGAGTGGCCAAGGAATAGTACGACTACGTGCACTGGTGCCAAAGACCAAATGGCAGTCGGCAATTGCATCTTCGAGCTGTTCAACCACTTCAATCTGTTCAATTAAATCGGTTGCACCTGCCGCCAAAGCATCAATATCTGGATGCGGATAGGTTTTTGGATCAACCAAAACCAATTTACATAGCCCCATGGTTTTCATGGCGCGTAAGGCACTACCGATGTTGGCAGGCAGGGTGGTATTCACCATGACAATACGCACGTGGGAGAGGTGTGCGGCAACAGCTGCATTGTCGGTTTGACTCATAACAAATCCAGATGGGTTAAATTTTTAATTAAGAATATTGATCAACTTCGGTATGGTATAAATCCATAGCATCATCCATGCTCATATCAGCAGGTGGTGGAGCAATCGATGCAGGTTTCGCCACATCGACAGCTTTCGCGGCTTTGGATTTCACTTGATATTCGATATGCAGGCTTTCTTTACCAAAATAGTCACGCAATTTGACCAAGGCTTCATCTAAGGGTGCGATTTTCCACTGAATGCCCAAATGTAATTCTGCAGTGGCATAAGCATAGTCAAGGTGCAATAAAACAGGAATATGCGTGCATAAATCCACATTACAATAAGGCAGCAACATATTTTGTAAGTCTTGACTCAAGGTCTTGCTTAAATGTTCTGCATGCAAGTGAATTTGAATGCTATTGGCACGTTTTTGGCGAATTTCGTTCAGGCTAAATGCTTTGGTTAAGCGTCCCATCGGGCGATCAAAACCTTCGCGTTCGTAAATTTCACCTTCAATCACCACCACTTTTTCAGTTTGTACAATATCTTTAAAGCGTTGGAAGCGCTCATGGTTGGCAGATACTTCAATACGTGCAGTACCATCATCTAAAGTGACCACCATCCGATTTGGGAAGTTGGCGACATCCACCACCAAGCCTGCAAAGACGGTGGTCACGCCACGACGGGTTGGCGTCAGTTCATTAATTTTACTTGGAATAAAGGCTTTTAATTCATTGCGATAGACATCAATCGGGTGACCAGTGAGGTAAAGTCCAAGTGTGTCTTTTTCACCTTTAAGTCGGACTTCATCTGACCATGGTTTTACAGGTTTGGCAGGCTTACGTTGCACTTCTTCAACTTCGCCAAACAAATCCATGATGCCTGTTTCACGGTTGGAACGCGCTTGTTCCGCCGCTTGTACCGCTTCTGGTAATTGAGCCATTAAACTAGAGCGTTCGATGCCTAAGCAGTCTAATGCACCCGCACGAATTAAGGCTTCAAGGGTTCGTTTGTTGATTTTTTTCAAATCAATACGATGACAGAAGTCAAATAAATCGCGGTATGGGCCTTCTTTTTGGCGAGAATCAATCACCGATTGCATGGCTTGTTCGCCCACGCCTTTAATTGCGCCAAGTCCATAAACAATAGTGCGCTCATCGCTGGCGTGGAAATGGTACAAAGACATATTGACCGAAGGTGGTAAAACTTCCAGACCATTATGGCGACAGTCATCAATTAGGAACACCACGTTGTCGGTGTTTTGCATTTCTGATGACATGACCGCTGCCAAGAATTCGGCAGGGTAATGTGCTTTCAGCCATGCCGTCTGATAGGCAACGAGGGCATAAGCAGCCGCGTGGGATTTGTTAAAACCGTAGCCTGCGAACTTTTCCATATAGTCGAAAATATGGTTGGCTGTGGCGGCATCAATGTCTTTTTTCGCAGCACCTTCAATAAAGATTTGGCGCTGTTTCACCATTTCTTCAGGTTTTTTCTTACCCATAGCACGACGTAGTAAGTCCGCACCACCGAGGGTATAGCCTGCACAATACTGTGCCGCCTGCATTACCTGTTCCTGATAAACCATAATGCCGTAGGTTGGTTCAAGCACACCTTCTAGCAAAGGATGCAGATACTCAAACTCGCCACCGTGCATACGGTGAATAAAGTCTGGAATGAGATCCATCGGGCCAGGACGATACAAGGACACGAAGGCAATAATTTCCTCAAATTTGCTTGGGCGTGCTTCTTTCAGCATCTTTTTCATGCCCACGGATTCAAACTGGAATACCGCTGTGGTGTTGGCATTGGCAAAGACTAAATAGGCGTCTTTATCGTCCAATGGAATATGGGCAATATCTAGCGGTGTATCGGCTTGGATGCGTTTATTGATATTTTGTACTGCATCTTCAATAACCGTCAGGTTACGTAAACCCAAGAAGTCAAATTTGACCAAACCTGCCGATTCAACATCGTCTTTATCGTATTGTGCAACACGGGCGGTTCCATCAGCATCGCACATAACCGCAGAAAAGTCGGTGATTTTGGTTGGTGCAATGACCACACCACCTGCGTGTTTGCCTGTGTTGCGGGTAATGCCTTCAAGTTTTAAAGCCATTTCCCAAATTTCTGAAGCATCGTCATAGTCTGGGTTAGATGGATTGGTCACCACATCTTTCAGCTGTGGTTCGGCTTCAATTGATTCTTCCAAACTAAGCCCTAAAGGTTTAGTTGGAATCAGTTTAGAAATACGGTCTGCCAAACCATAAGACTTGCCCAAAACCCGTGCGACATCTCGAATCGCACCTTTGGCGGCCATAGTACCGAAAGTGGCAATTTGTGATACCGCATCACGTCCATAGGTGCGTGCCACATAATCAATGACTTTATCGCGTCCTGCAATACAGAAATCGACGTCAAAGTCGGGCATGGATACACGTTCTGGGTTTAAGAAACGTTCAAAGAGTAGTTCATAACGCAATGGGTCTAAGTCGGTAATTTTTAAGCTATAAGCGACCAATGAGCCTGCGCCTGAACCACGACCCGGCCCAACAGGTACGCCATTATTTTTAGACCATTGAATAAAGTCCATGACGATGAGGAAGTAACCTGGGAAGCCCATCGAGTTAATAATATTAATTTCGTATTCAATTCGTTCATCATAAGGTTTGCGAATTTCTGCCCAGTCTTCATCGCGCTGTGTGACAGGATAGAGCACATTTAGACGTTCTTCTAAACCTTGTTTGGATAGGTGCGCGAAGTAGGTATCAATGGTGTGTCCGTCTGGAATTGGATAATCTGGAAGGAAATATTTACCCAATTGCAGCGTGACGTTACAGCGTTTGGCAATGTGATAGCTGTTTTCAATAGCACTTGGAATGTCGGAAAATAATTCCGTCATTTCTGCAGTAGTTTTAAAATATTGCTCAGGACTATACGTTTTAGGACGACGGTTATCCCCTAAAACATAACCATCGGCAATACAAACTCGCGCTTCGTGCGCTTCATAATCTTCACGGCGGACAAAGTGCACATCATTATGTGCCACCACGCCAATATTATATTTTTTAGCTAATTTAACCGCTTCGGCAATAAAAGCATCTTCATCGGGACGATCTGTACGGGTCAGCGCCAAATAGACCCGATTACCAAATTTTTCTATCCATTCTTCTAGCAACGGTTCGGCTTTTTGTGGATTGGACGTGATCAGCATTTTGCCGACATCACTTTGAATGCCGAGTAACAGAATCAGATCATCGGCTTGTTCTAAAATCCATGCTTTATTGACGCAAGGGATATTGAGTTGCTGACCTTCAATATAGCCACGCGACACCAGTTCGGTCAGATTGCGCCAGCCGTGATTGTTCATCGACAATAGCGTCACACGATGATCGGCATCATTTAAACGCAGCACTGAACCTAAAATCGGTTTGATGCCTTGCCCCAAACATTTGCCATAAAACTTTACGGCAGCGTGCAGGTTAGAGAGATCGGTCAATGCCAAAGCAGGCATTTCTTCATTGACTGCAGCTTTAATCAAGTCAGGTACGCGTACAATCGACTCGGTAATCGAAAATTCTGTATGTATACCTAAATGAACAAAGCGCATGAATCAGTCCCTTAAAAAATCACGGGTTAGTTTAGCATGCTCTGCTCAAGACAAAACATGCTGCAAAGTTTTTCCTACGGTTTTCGATGATCTTGACCGTATATCAAAATTTCAGTTTTTTGGATGTTGATATGGCGTGAATCACGTATGCATGGAGAAGGAGTGTGGTTTTAACCCCTTACACACTCATACGAGTAGCAAGGAGTTAAATGGTGAATCTATTTCTGATGTGTAGATGAAAGATTTATCTGAGTTTAGATAACCAATCGCCTAAACTTTGCACCAATTGCACTAAAATTAATAAGACCACCACGGTTAGCATCACGACACTACTATCAAAGCGTTGATAACCATAAGAAATAGCAAGGTCACCAATGCCGCCTGCACCGACTGCGCCTGCCATAGCAGTTGCGCCAATTAAGCTAATGGTGGCTGTGGTTAGGTTCAAAATGAGTGAGCTACGTGCTTCAGGTAAAATAAATTTGAAGATAATCTGTAAGGGTGTAGCACCCATTGCCTGTGCAGATTCGACAATCCCTTCATTGACTTCAAGCAGTGAAGTTTCTACCAAACGACCAATATACGGGCCGACATAAATGGTCAGTGGAACAATGGCTGCCCAAGTTCCGATGGATGTACCCACTAACAATTTAGTCAGCGGAATCACCGCAATCAATAAAATAATAAAGGGTAGGGAGCGTAGTGCGTTTACAATCGGGTTAAGCCCGTGATAAATCACACGGTTTGGCAAAATACCTGTCGGACGAGTCACTACAAGGGTAATGCCCTGAATAAAGCCCCAGATACAACCAAACAACATGGCAAAGAACACCATGTGAAAGGTCTCTTGTAAGGCTGTAACAAACTGGTCAATAGATAAAGAGCTTTTCCAGAAAGGCGCAGTTACTGAGGTCAGCCACTGTACAATTAAATCTCTCATGCTTGTACTCCTGACTGTTCAACTTCAACACCATTGGCTTGCAGAAATTCAAGTGCTTGTTGAATGACCCTTGCATCACCGAGCAATTGTATAAACATTTGCCCAATCACAGCGCCATCAATTTCGGTCATATTGGCAAATAAAATATTCAGGCTGATATCAAACTGTTTAATGACGGCTTGAATTACGGTTTCCTGAGCTGATTTACCTAAAAACTTCAGACAATAAATGCTGTGCTGATTTTGATTTTCCAGATTATTCAAAATATTGATAGGCAATTGCTGCTGCAACACGGTTTGAATAAAGCTTTTGGTGGTCGGATGTTGCGGTTGACTAAATATTTCTAGGGTTGAACCTGTTTCAATGACTTTGCCTTGTTCCATCACCGCCACATAATCACAAACCGATTCAATCACATCCATTTCATGTGTGACCATTACAATGGTAATGCCTTGTTCGCGGTTAATTTTTTTCAGTAATTCCAGCACAGATTTGGTGGTTTGTGGATCAAGTGCTGAAGTTGCTTCATCGCAGAGTAAAATTTTAGGATGATTGGCGAGTGCGCGGGCAATACCGACACGTTGTTTTTGTCCGCCTGAAAGTTCATCAGGGTAGGCGTCTTTTTTATGTTTTAAATCAATAAACTCAAGTAATTCATTTAAACGCTTTTCGCGTTCGGCTTTGTTCCAGCCTAACAGTTTCATCGGCATTTCAATATTGGCAGCCACAGTTTTGGTCTGCAATAAATTGAAGTGCTGAAAAATCATTCCAATATGGGCACGTTCTTGACGTAATTCGCGGGCATTGAGTGCAGTAAAATCTTTTTGATGAATGATGACTTGCCCAGCATTAGGACGCTCCAACAAATTGATCAAGCGGATTAACGTACTTTTACCTGCACCACTATAGCCAATAATGCCAAAAATACTGCCTGTTGGAATTTGTAGGTTAATTTGATCCAACGCACGCAGTGTTTGACCTTTGAGCTGATAGTGCTTTGAAATGTTTTTAAATTCAATCATATCGTCAAGAAATGTCCATAAATGAAAAAACAGGCAAAGTTCGCTTTGCCTGTTTTGTTTAACGCATTATATTACTATTTTGCTGCTTCAGTGAAATAGCTGACAGGTTTATTTACCGCAACTTTTGTTCCGCCAAAGTGCTGATCAATATATTGCTTCACCGCTTCGGTATGATACAACGCACCTACTTTTTGCAAGATTGGGTCATTTTGACGATCTGCAGCAGTCGCGAGAATGTTGACATTCATTTTTGTGCTCTGGTCAATTGGCTCGTAATAAATTGAATCTTTAAGTACGTTCAAACCACCTTCCATTGCAAGAGTGTTGCCCAAAACAATTGCATCGACTTCATCTTTTACACGTACAGCCGTTGCCATTTGAATCGGTTTGATTTGAATTTGCTTCGCATTTTCTACGATGTCTGCAGGCGTGCCTTGAACATTGTCAAAACCATCTTTCAGTTTAACCAAACCAGCCGATTGAAGTAATAACAGTGCACGTGATTCATTGGCACCATCATTTGGAATAGCAATGGTTGCACCTGTTTTGAACTCATCCAACTTTTTCACTTTGCTTGAGTAAATACCCATTGGCTCTAAGTAAGTTGTCGCTACTGGTGCAATTTGATCTTTATTGTTGGCATTAAATGCCACCATATAGGCATAAGATTGGAATGCGTTAAGATCAATTTCTTTATTTGCTACCGCCGTGTTCATTGACACGTAATCGGTGAAGTTTTTCACTTCAAGTTGAATACCTGCTGCTTTGGTTTCAGGTAAGTCGGCAATAAAACGCCAAATATCTGCATCTGAACCAGTCGATGCCATAGTGACAGTGTGTAGAGCAGAAGAATCTTTTTGTGCCGCGTCAGTCGCAGGCGCTTCTTGTTTGCCACAGCCAGCCAAGCCAACTGAAAGACCAAGTACAAGACCAAGGAGCTTTTTCATGAATATATCCCGAGCAAGTTTAAGCCGTGCCTAAAGTTGCCAATGATTGAGAAGAATCAAATCAGCACGATGGATGGAATCGCATGATGATGATTTTGTATGTTTCTCAAATATGTTGTAGGTATTGTTTGAGTACTGAAAAAGTCAGCCCACAGCTCAATCAATAATTTTGAGATGGATGGGCAATTCACTTTTTCAAAAGATGCACCATCATAACAATAAAAAATAATTCTATATAGTGCTGTGTATGTTATGCATATCACTGTTTTTACAACAGAAAGCGAGTAAGTCAAAATAAGTTCTTATAAATAAATATATTCTGTAAAGATTAAGGATTTGAACAAGTGTTTAAATATTTAGGTGCTTTAAAATTTATTCTGCAATCGATAGTAAAAAACGAGATATGAAATTGTCGGTATGAAATCGGCTTAGTTACAAGAATCAGAACATGGCTGTAAATACATAAAAGAAGTTATGAATGATTTTTCCAACGATAATATATCGCCCATATATAAGGCAAACAGAGTAACAATGAACCTATCCCTATAAAAACATTAGCCAAATATATTAATCCTGCAAAAATAAAAAGTATTTGCAATGTAAACTCAACGAATATTGAAATTAAAAATTCTTTGAAGCTTTTTATTTTTTGCATGTTTATTGATCTAAAGTATTTTATAAACGTAGATCATCACAATGTACATGGGTTACAACCTGATAAACAAAAAGCTCGTACAGTGACGAGCTTTTTTATGGACTTAAATTTTTAGACTAAACTAAAAATTTTAAGCATTTTCACGAGCAATGGCACGATAGCCAATATCTTTACGATATTGCACACCATCAAAGGTAACTTTTTCGCACAGTTCAAGG
Organism: Acinetobacter sp. YT-02; assembly: GCF_002412355.1. Taxonomy (NCBI): domain Bacteria; kingdom Pseudomonadati; phylum Pseudomonadota; class Gammaproteobacteria; order Moraxellales; family Moraxellaceae; genus Acinetobacter; species Acinetobacter sp. YT-02. Next base: position 152,948 of record NZ_NOZT01000001.1, on the reverse strand, counting down.
GCTTTAGCTTGCGCTTCGCCAATGGTATTACCGAGCGCAGTTACACACAGTACACGACCACCATTGGTCACAATCTCACCATCGGCATTGCTTGCTGTACCTGCGTGGAATACTTTCGCATCTGCCATTTGTGTTTCTAAACCAGAAATCACATCACCTTTGCCTGAAGTTTCAGGGTAACCCGCAGTCGCCAATACAATCCCGACAGTTTTGCGTTCATCCCAGTCTGCTTCGGCAGGTAAGTTGCCAGCAATACCTGCTTCAACCAAATCTACCAAAGATGACTTTAAGCGCATCATAATTGGTTGTGTTTCTGGGTCACCAAAACGGCAGTTAAACTCGATCACTTTTGGTTGACCTTTGTCGTCAATCATTAAGCCTGCGTATAAGAAACCTGTATAAACATGACCGTCTTTTTTCATACCTTCAACAGTAGGACGCATCACTTCATTCATGGTTTTTTCAAATACGTCTGCAGTCACGACAGGGGCAGGAGAGTATGCACCCATACCACCAGTATTTGGACCTTGGTCGCCTTCAAAAATACGCTTGTGGTCTTGTGAAGTTGCCATAGGAAGGATGTTGTCGCCATCAATCATACAAATGAAAGAAGCTTCTTCACCTGCAAGGAATTCTTCAATGACTACACGTGAACCTGCATCACCAAATTTGTTGCCTGCTAGCATGTCATCAATTGCATCAAATGCTTCTTGATTGGTCATCGCCACGATCACGCCTTTACCTGCAGCAAGACCGTCCGCCTTGATCACGATTGGAGCACCATTTTTTTCAACAAATGCTTTTGCCGCATCAACTTCGGTGAATACGTCATAGAATGCAGTTGGAATGTTGTGACGTTTTAAAAAGTGCTTGGCAAAGGCTTTAGAACCTTCAAGCTGTGCAGCAAACTGGGTTGGGCCCCAAATTTTTAAACCCGCTTCACGGCAGGCATCTACTACACCATTGACCAGTGGTGCTTCAGGGCCAACAATGATTAAATCAACAGCATTATTTTTGGCAAAGTCGATGATTGCAGGGTTATTTTGAATATCTAACGCTACATTCTCGCATTTGTTTTCTGTTGCCGTACCTGCATTACCCGGTGCAACGAAGACTTTAGCGACTTTGTCATCTTGTGCGATTTTCCATGCCAACGCATGTTCACGACCGCCGCTACCTAAAACTAAAATATTCATCTAAAAATCCCTCAAAGAATAAAATCCCCCTAGCGAAGCTATGCTTTTCACCCTTGAAAAGGAAGGAGATTGTGCATAAAAACACAGTTCCCTTACGTGAAAAGTCCCCCTTTTATAAAAAAGGGGGATTTCGGAGGATTATTAAATACGACTTCTAATTAATGAGTTTAATTAGTGACGGAAATGACGCATGCCAGTGAAGACCATTGCAATACCAGCTTCATCTGCTGCTGCAATCGTTTCTTCATCACGCATAGAACCACCCGGTTGAATAATGCATTTGATACCAGCTTTAGCTGCGTTATCAATACCATCACGGAATGGGAAGAATGCGTCAGATGCCATTACTGCACCTTCAACCACTAAACCTGCATGTTCTGCTTTAATGGCAGCAATACGAGCAGAGTTTACACGGCTCATTTGACCTGCGCCAACACCAATGGTCTGACGGTTTTTCGCATAAACAATTGCGTTCGATTTTACGTATTTCGCAACTTTCCAAGCAAAGATCATGTCGTCAATTTCTTGTTCAGTTGGTGCACGTTTGGTCACAACTTTTAAGTCATCTTTAGTGATCATGCCCAAGTCTTGGTCTTGAACCAATAAACCGCCGTTGACACGTTTGTAATCCATTTGTGGAGCGCGTGCATCAATCGCAGGAAGTTCGCCACATACCAGTACACGTACGTTTTTCTTCGCGCCAGTCACTTCAAGTACGCCATCTGCAATGCTAGGCGCAATGATTACTTCAACGAATTGACGGTCTACAATCGCTTGTGCAGTGGCAACGTCTAACTCACGGTTAAACGCAATGATGCCACCAAATGCAGATTCAGGGTCAGTTGCATAAGCAAGGTCATAAGCCGCTTGAATACCGTCTAAAGAGACAGCAACACCACATGGGTTCGCGTGTTTTACGATCACACAAGCAGGTTTTGCAAATGATTTCACACATTCAAGTGCGGCATCAGTATCTGCAATGTTGTTATAAGATAATTCTTTACCTTGAAGCTGTTTCGCTGTAGAAACAGAAGCTTCAGTTGCAGCAGGGTCTACATAGAACGCTGCAGATTGATGCGGGTTTTCGCCGTAACGTAAATCTTGCGCTTTGTTCAATTGTGTATTGAATGTGCGTGAAAATTGGTCAGCAGTACCTTCTTCTTTACCTACACGTGCACCTAAGTAAGAGGCGATCATGCCGTCATATTGTGCAGTGTGTTCAAATGCTTTCACTGCCAAATCAAAACGAGTTTCGTAAGACAATGCACCGTTGCTTTTCATTTCTGCAATAACAGTCGCATAGTCAGAAGCATTTACTACAATACCTACAGAAGCATGGTTTTTCGCTGCAGCGCGAACCATAGTAGGGCCACCAATGTCGATGTTCTCAATCGCATCTGCAAGTGAACAATTTGGTTTTGCAACAGTCGCAGCAAATGGATAAAGGTTAACAACAACCAAGTCGATGGCATCAATATTGTGTTCTGCCATGACTGCTTCGTCTAGACCACGACGAGCCAAGATACCGCCATGAATTTTTGGGTGTAACGTTTTTACACGACCATCCATCATTTCAGGGAAACCAGTATGCTCTGATACTTCTACGACAGCAATATTGTTGTCTTTAAGCAACTTATAAGTACCGCCAGTAGATAAAATTTCTACCCCAAGAGCAGCAAGGTCTTGTGCAAATTCAACAATACCTGTTTTGTCAGAAACAGAGATTAAAGCGCGTTTAATAGTCATGATCTTCGTCACAGTTTTCAATTACAGATTAAAACAAACTAGCAAAATGCAGGTAAAAAAAATGCCTGCGGAGGTCGCAAGCATTTTATCACTTATTCACTCATTAAACCGTGAGCTTTTAACTTTTTACGTAAAGTACCACGGTTTAGTCCAAGAATTTCAGCAGCGCGTGTTTGGTTACCGCGAGTGTATTCAAGAACAACAGATAAAAGAGGTTTCTCCATTTCTGCTAACACCATGTCATACACTTGTGAAGGTTGTTCACCTTGTAGTTGTGCAAAATAATGGCGAACTGCGCGATCTACGTGAATACGTAAAGCAACATCAGATTGTGCAGTAAAAATAGGAGATTTGCTATTCATGCGAATTAATCCGAAAATCAGATATCACTGGGATAAAGTGATATATCAATGTGGTCTATAAATTAAATGAACTCCGTTTTAGATCCTAAAACGGGAAGTTCTAAAACTGGAACATTTAGCTTGCCACAACTCTAGGCATTGGTCGAAATTTAAGCGTAACAATACATTAATAATTGTTACAGACCAAAATCAAAACAAAAAATCTACTCTGTACGCGATATATAAAAATAAAGCGCATTAGACAGATCTATATTTGTTGTGAATCTTGCGAGGAGTTTGCAGCACAAAGCTTTCGTGGCGCGTATGATACCATTGTATGAGAAAAAGTGAGCAAGAAAACTGCAATTTTTTTAATTTTTTTCGCTATTTTTTCACTATTTTTTTGTGAATTAAGGCTTGATAATTTCTAAAGTATAGGCATCGAAGTCGTTTCGTGATATTGGAACTAAAATGTCAAACTTAAATGGACTGTTTTTAGGAATACGTTGAATGCTCGAAAGACTTTCGACCAAATACTCCTGTGGGGAATAGATGTAAGTCGATAATGTTTGTTGTTTTTCTTTTAAAGTGACTTTGATATTAGGCAAAGCCAAGCTTTTATCATAGTAATTGATCAGCTCACCCGTAAATTGTGTATTCATACGATCTACACGTTTAACCTTCACGCGATTTGCTGAAATTAAGCTATAGCGTTCTTCTAAACTGCTACAGTTAAAAAATTGACAGACTTGGGTAAACACAGAATTCAGTGCAGGGCTGCTGTTTAAAAACTTTGGGTTAAACCACAAAATTTGGAAGATCAACAAGCCAATCAATAAAAGATTAATAATTCCCCAAAGTAAGTAGTAACCATTGTCATGCTTTTTTTCACTTTCAAGATCAGGCGCAGACAACTTCATGGCAGGAATGTTGCCAATCGGTTCAGTACTGAAATAATTGAGGTTATTCAGATAGGTTTTCAGATCAATATTGGAATGTTCAACTTTACGCTGAAAAATATCTAAAATATGTTGCGGTTGCGCAAGTTCAGCAGTTGCCTGCATAAAACTGCGGTTTTGAATGTGATGTAATTGTGATGTGACTGAGTTTTTATTTTGAGGAAAGGCAAATACCAAATGCGAAAGAGCATTAAAGGTATTGTCGCATTTAGGACAACAAACCATCCCTTGCGCAACGGTCAGCTGCGCAACGGATACTTTATAAACAGTTTGGCATTCAGGGCACTTGGTTTGCTTGTCACTCATAACTCAAAAATTACAGTTAGTGGGGATGGCGTTTCCCAGAAATTCGACACCAGTTTTCTTCACGTTTTTCGACTTGTACTATATCAAAAAATTCAGAATAAACACTAGAAACTTCAGCAACTTGCTCTTCAATTACACCTGCAAGTGCGAACTCGCCCTCAGATTTAATTAAAGTTGCAAACTCTGGCGCAAGCATCATCAATGGGCCTGCCAAAATATTGGCAACCAAAATGTCTGCTTTTTCATTGCCAATGGTTTCATTGAACTCTTCTGGAAGTCCAACATATAAGTTTTTAAGTACACCGTTGAGTTCAGCATTTTGTTTGGTCGCTAAAACTGCTTGCGGGTCAATATCAGTCGCATAGACTTTTTTTGCACCGAGCAACAAAGCCGCTACTCCTAAAATACCTGAACCACAACCGTAGTCGATCACGACTTTATCTTTTACATTGGTTTTACCTAACCATTGCAGGCACAGGAACGTACTGGCATGGTTACCTGTACCAAAAGCCAAACCTGGGTCAAGTTTGATATTGACTGCATCTGCCTCAGGTGGTTCTAACCATTCAGGTACAATCCAGAATTTCTCTGCAATCTGGATTGGCTCGTAGTAATCCATCCATGAGCGTTCCCAAACCTGATCTTCCAAAAATTCACTGCGTAAAGGGGCATCTGGCATTTGCGCACGAATAAAGGTTTCTAAGGCTGCAACATCAATTTCTTCACCTTCGTCTTGTGCATAAATACCTGTCACAATGACTTTGTTCCAAAGTGGTGTTTCACCTGGTAGTGGCTCAAGTAAGTCCTGATTTTCCGCATCATCTAAGGTTACGCTGACTGCGCCCAATGAACTGAGCAGGGTTTCAGTAAAATCGACTTGCGCTTGATCAACAGTAATATGTATTTGTAACCACTTCACGGAGATAACCTAAAATTTAATGCGAAAGCGCTATTGTAACTGAACTGCTGCAGGCGCTGTTATTTTTTATTCGGATTGCGAAAGGGAAAACTCTATACGATTGGAAGTTTCAAATTCGCTTTATGCTTATAGTCGAATAATGTGACAAAAATATAACCCTAAAAAATATAAGTTAAGAATTTGTTTGAACCATCATCGCTCAATCATCCCCAAAACCGTCAAATTGCTGGATTGGGGATGATTGAGAGACTTGTTTTAGGATGCAGATTGCTCCGATGCAGGAGTCGGCACAAATTTATTTAGTAATGTGCCTAAAATTGCGGCAAAAATATACATGAAAATAGAATAAACCGCAGCAGGCATGGCAATGGTTGAGCTTGCCATAACGGTTAGGGCGATGGTCATTGCAAGGGTACTGTTGTGAATGCCAATTTCAAAGGCGCAGGCACGGGCTTGTTGGCTATTTACGCCAAAGAAACGCGGGACAAAATAACCAATCAATAAACTGCAAGCACAGAACAGGGCAGTGGCAAGTCCTACATCTGCCAAATAAAGCATGATGTTGTTTCGCTCTTTGGCAATTGCGCCAATAATAATCACAATTAGAAAAACCACAGCAAAAATACGCACAGGTTTGTTTAAGCGGTCTGCCGTTTGAGGGCTAAAATGGCGTACTAACATCCCTAAAGTGACAGGGATAATAATAATTAAAAACACCTGCAATACTTTGGCAAATTGTAAGCCAACTTGTTGCCCATCCTGCATAAAATGTTGAATGGCAAAGTTGACAATCAGGGGCAAGGTAAATGCTGCAATCACGGAATTCACGGCAGTGAGGGTGATGTTTAGTGCAATATCACCTTTATATAAGTAGCTAAATAAGTTGGCTGTTGGCCCACCTGGAGATGCTGCTAGTAGCATGAGTCCGACTGCAAGCAGTGGTGGTAAATTCAGCAGTTTACAAATAAAGAATGCAATTGCTGTCAGGACGACCAATTGACAAAATAAAGCAATAAACACTGCTTTGGGGTGTTTGCTCACCCGTTTAAAGTCGTTAGGAGTGAGTTCTAAGCCAAGTCCAGCCATGACCACGGCCAAAGCCAGCGGCAAAAATATTGTGATTAATCCTGAATCCATAAACACTCCTTTGTTTTTACATCTACAATAATTTATTTGATATTTAACTGTTTGTTTAATATGTAGTTAATTTTGCTCACGTTTTAAATTGTATTTTTATTGTGGTTTAAACTCTGCTCCTGTTTGTGTTGATGGGCAAGTTTGGCCGATTGTCTAGCTAACATACTCCCTAAAATAAAGCTGAACATATACATAAAAATGGTGTAAATCGCAGAAGGAATGGCAATTTCAGTGCTTTGCAAAACCGATAGCGCAACGGTTAAAGAAACAGCAGTGTTATGAATGCCAATTTCAAAACAACAAGAGCGTGCTTGTTGATCAGGCACACCAGCCAAATACGGCACAAGATAACCAATAAGTAAACTTAAAAAGCAAAAAAGCGCTGTGGCGATACCAATCGCACTGAAATAGTCAAAGACATTGGCGCGTTCGCGGAAAAGCGCATAAAAGAATAAAGCGAAAATGAAATAAATGGACATCAAACGCATAGGTTTGCCCAACTGTAATGCAATTTGTGGCATTGCATTACGCACCGCCATTCCTACACAAACAGGCACAATAATCAGTAAAAAAACCTGTGCCATTTTTTCAATTGGCATGCCAATTTGTTGTTGATCGGTCATAAAATACAGAAAAGACAAATTAACAATAAAAGGCAGCGTAAAGGTCGCCATCACAGAGTTCATTGCGGTTAGGGTAATATTTAGGGCAACGTCACCTTTATAAACATAGCTAAATAAGTTCGCAGTAGGCCCCCCTGGTGAGGCAGCAAGCAGCATTAAGCCAATTGCCAAGAGCGGTGGCAATTCTAAAAATAAACAAATTGAAAATGCTAAAACAGGCAAAATGACCAATTGTGAAAAAAGCGTTAAAAAAATGACTTTAGGAAATTGATTGACCCGAATAAAGTCTTTAGGCGTGAGTTGTAAGCCTAAGCCCATCATCATCACAGCTAAGGTCAGTGGTAGAAAAAAGGTAAAAAAGCCTGAATCCATAGCACATCCTTTATTTTTTTCTTATGGGTATAATTTTCCCTCTCTTTGCAGTGTAATTGTTTTTTGAGCTTGTGCAATAAACAAAGCAGTCACTTCTTATAAATGACTGCTTTGGTGTTATTTTCATGCTTTCAGTTTGAATGAATACCCGATCTGTTCATGAAAATATAGATTAAGTGATTGATCACATTGCAGCAGGGCGTGGTGGCGTAAAGCCTAAGGCACATTTGCCTTTTAACTCAGTACCATTGACTGTAATGACGGTGCTTTGCGCATCTGCCATACAAGAACGGTATAATTCAGGCTCATTGCCTTGTAATTGCACTGCTTTAGATGAACTAAAGAATTGTGGTTCACAGGTACCATTCCAGATAATCCCACGATAAGCAAAGCTTACAGGTGCGCCCTGAGTTTTACCTTTACAGACTTGCTGGAATTTTTGCGCGTTATAGACGGTTTCTACTTTATCATTTGCCTGCACTGCAAATGGACTGAAAAATAAGCCACAAAGCATAGAGGACAGCAAAATTTTCTTATTCATGATGTTTCCCTTTGTTTCTCATATCTGTGTTATTAGGATAAAAAATAGACAAATTAAAACAACGGTGATCTGGTTAATTTTTAGGTCTAAATGTTTTTATGTACAGTAAAAATGCAAATTTGGATTACAAAATATTAATTTTGTAGCGCGGTTAAGCCAATAAAATCGACTGAATCTGTCAACTTATGCCACAAGTTTTGCTATAATATTCCGTCTTTATTTTTTATCTCTCATTGACCATTATGCACTATCCTAAAGTTTACGATGTCATTGTTATTGGTGGCGGTCACGCAGGCACCGAAGCGGCGCTTGCAGCAGCACGTATGGGTCGTCAAACCTTACTCTTAACTCATAACATTGAGACTTTAGGGCAGATGAGCTGTAACCCTGCAATTGGCGGGATTGGTAAGTCGCATTTGGTACGTGAGATTGATGCCTTAGGCGGCGCAATGGCATTGGCTGCCGATAAAAGCGGGATTCAATTCCGTATTTTAAACTCGCGTAAAGGTGCTGCTGTTCGTGCAACACGTGCGCAGGCAGACCGAGTTCGCTTTAAAGCTGCGATTCGCGCCACTTTAGAAAACCAAGCCAATTTAGATATTTTCCAACAAGCAGCCGATGACCTGATTGTAGAAGGCGATACTGTAAAAGGTGTAGTCACTCAAATGGGGATTCGTTTTGATGCGAAAACCGTGGTATTGACCACAGGTACATTCTTGGGTGGTGTGATTCACATCGGTTTAGAAAAATCGAGCGGTGGTCGTGCAGGCGATCCTCCATCAATTGCTTTGGCGGCACGTTTACGTGAATTAAATTTGCCTGTAGGGCGTTTAAAAACAGGTACGCCACCACGTATTGATGCACGTTCAGTCGATTTTTCGGTCATGATTCCGCAGCCAGGTGATTTCCCATCACCAACCATGTCATTCATGGGTGATGTGTCGATGCACCCTGAACAAGTGAACTGCTATATCACCCATACCAATGAACGTACTCACGAAATTATTCGTGGTGGTTTAGATCGTTCACCGATGTATACAGGTGTGATTGAAGGTGTTGGCCCACGTTACTGCCCATCGATTGAAGATAAAATTCACCGTTTTTCTGATAAAGACTCGCATCAGGTATTTTTGGAGCCTGAAGGTTTAGATACACATGAATTGTATCCAAACGGGATTTCAACCTCTTTGCCGTTTGATGTGCAGTTCGAGTTAGTTCGTTCAATTCGTGGTATGGAAAATGCGCATATTTTGCGTCCGGGCTATGCAATTGAATATGATTACTTCAATCCACAAGCCTTGAAATTCACTTTGGAAACCAAAGCCATTAATAACTTGTATTTTGCAGGTCAAATTAATGGTACGACTGGCTATGAAGAAGCGGGTGCGCAAGGTGTGTTAGCTGGTTTGAATGCGGCACGTCGCGCTTGGGATCAGGAACAATGGACACCAAAACGTGACGAAGCTTATATTGGTGTATTGGTTGATGATTTGATCACGCTAGGTACCAAAGAACCGTACCGCATGTTTACCTCACGTGCGGAATACCGTTTGATGTTGCGTGAAGATAATGCCGATCAGCGTTTGACGCCAATTGGTCGTGAGCTTGGTTTGGTGGATGACACTCGTTGGGCAGCTTACTGTGAAAAAATGGAAGCAGTAGAACGTGAAACAGGGCGTTTACAACATTTGTGGGCTGCACCAAACAACCCAATGGGTAAAAAATTTGTTGAAATGACAGGTGCAGATTTATCCAAAGAATGTTCTGCGATTGATCTGTTAAAACGTCCAAATATCAGTTTTGCGCAAATCGCAGAATTAACGGGTTCAGACGTTTCTGCACAAGTGGGCGATCAAATTGAAATTGCAGTGAAATATGCAGGTTATATCAACCGTCAGCATGAAGATGTCGCACAATTAAAACGCTTGGAAGAAACCAAAATCCCTGCCGATTTTGATTATGATGCAGTGTCAGGTTTATCGCGTGAAATCACGCTAAAATTGAAGCATGTTTTGCCTGAAACTTTGGCACAAGCCAGTCGTATTCCAGGTGTGACACCTGCCGCAGTTCAATTGGTGATGATCACCATTCGTAAAAATGCACAGTCACGTAAATCTGCTTAAGGTTTGATGGATTGATGAAGAAGCCCACAATTTAAATTGCGGGCTTTTTTATGCGCCAAAGTAAATCAGATGCTAAGCAAAGAAGAAGTTGCGTATAAGAATAAATCTGATTTCGACTGCATATCTTATGATTTCACAGCTAGATCAGGAGCATTTAAAGTGACACTTATCAACATAGATAGGAGCAAAATATGACTTTAAAAAGCATTCGTTATAGTACAGCTGAACTGGCATGCCCACGCTGAACGATGCCGAGTCAATTTTAATTTTAACTTCAATCAGCAATCACAATAATTTGATTTAAAAGAGAACGATAATGCTATCGCTCCAATATATTTGGGGCTTTTTTATTCCTGAGTTTGATGCACCGCATTGGCAACTTCTACAGGTTCAATCTGAATTAGCTTTTTACCAAAACTACGCAACCACCAAACCAATTGTGAGGTAAACGGCACAGTGGCAGTCACCAACACATTACCATTTTCCAGTGTTTCCATAGTTTGATCTTTGCTTAATTGGCTTTCATCGAAGTATATGGCATCAGCTTTTTGCATGGTAAGTTTGAGCTGAATATTTTCAGTAGCTTTACTGAAATCGACTCTAAAACCTAATTCGCCAGATTCAATATAGGCATCAATATCAAAATTAACAGGATGCAAGGCGCGTGAATCTAAAACTTTGGCTGCTTTAAAACGATGCAGGGCAAAGGTTTGAATGTCGGTTTTGTCAAATCGAGTACAGATTAAATAAATCACCGCACCTTTTTGCACCAAAGCCAAAGGATTCAGCACATAAGTTTTTTCTTCGCCTGAATTGCTGCGTGATTGATAAATACATTCTAGTTGTTTGTCTTGGAGCAAGCCTTCATATATCGCCTGTTGTGCATTGCGGTCTACGACTGGTGGAATTAAAGGTTGTGTTGCAGGCACAATTCGCACACGATTAATCCATTGGCGGACATTGTTTTGGGTCGATAGACTGCGTCGTGCCAAATCAAACCATGGGTTCATTTCTTCAATCAAACTTGGCGGCAGCAGATGTTTTAAATGTTCCTCGACCATCATAAACGTTACCGCTTGAGAGCTGGTCATGTGCGGTAAACTTTGAATCGGTGCATCTGAACGCCAGCGCCAACCTTGTGGTACGGTACCATTACTTTCAATTGGAAAGCGCTGAGAAATTTGATTTAAGTCACGTTGAATCGTACGCAAACTAATGTCGATACCTTCACGTTGCAGGACATCGTGTAATTCACGTGTGCCCATCCATTTACCTGTAGAAAGGCGCGATAAAATTTGCCATTGGCGATATAAACTATTCGATGTTTCTTTTTCTTGTATAGACATATTCAATATTTACTAGGTCAATTCATACGGATGAAAACTTGTTCTTCCACACAATAAGAAAACTCGGAATGATTAGCAAGTTTTTTACTGAAAAAGGGCAAAATATAACCGCAGATTTTGCAGTAAATATCACAAAATTTGGACGGGCAAAGTTAATCAAATAATAGAAGTGAATCAGAAACTATGACCTCAAGCCATACTTGGATCAATTAGAAAAGCAAGATTGAATAGTTGTGTTTAAGTGAAAACCCGTCATTGTTTTGTATGGTAGATACAGGTTTATGTAAATAAAAGCGGTCTGAGTGGATGAGTGCTGTAGGTTAATTGGGCAAGGCGATTGAGGTGCTTTATCGCGATGAATTATCAACAGACCTTAGAGTTAGGAGGATGAAACAACCGTGAATTTATCTAGCAGCGATGCGCGAGAAATTTTTTGGTTAGCCCGATATTTAACCCGTATTCAATATGTATGTCAGCAATTTCCATTTAAACAAAATGATGCTGCTTTGACTTATGCACATGCCTTTTGTTTGCCTGCATTTGATGCAGCTTCTTTAAATGAATTGATTTTAAACGAAGAACAGCCTGCTTCATTTGCGATGCAGTTTGAGCAAACACGGACAAAAATTCAAAACTTGGCACAGGTGTTTTCTAAAGCTACTTATGTTGAATTACAGCAATGTATTCAAAATGCGTGCGATAACGCGAGTTATATTTGTGATGTGGTACAAGACTGCGAAGCACTATTAGATGCAGAACCACAGCAGATATATTTATTTTTCCAATTGGGGCAAAAAATTGAACAATTAGACCGACAAATTCGGTTAAAACAATCGACTGAAAAGACTTTGTCGCAATTGGAAATGATTGTGCAATGCCTAAAAGATTTAGGTTGGACGTCGTTTGTAGACGCATGGCAACAGCTGAAACAGCAACCCGATACCATGCATTTTTATCACTTTAGTGATCATATTCAGCACTTACTTTCGGTGGATTAAGCAGAACTTGTCATGTCAAATTAATCGACAACAATATTATTTTAAGCTCTGTGTAGTTAAAAAAATAGTGGAAGCCGAAGCTCCCATTATGTCTTAACTTATTACTGGCTTTGAACAGCTATCAAATTCAATAGCTTTGACTCGTGCAGTACTTTCGGCTCGGTTACTTAGTCGCGTTCAACCGCAAGTGCAACACCCATACCACCGCCTACGCAAAGCGTTGCGATGCCTTTTTTTGCATCACGGCGTTGCATTTCGTGTAGTAACGTCACAAGGATACGGCAACCAGAAGCACCAATCGGGTGACCGAGGGCAATTGCACCGCCATTCACGTTTACTTTATCTAAGTCTAAGCCTAGTTCTTTGGCAACGCCTAAAGCCTGAGCGGCAAAGGCTTCGTTAGCTTCAATCAAATCAACTTGATCTAAGCTCCAGCCTGCTTTATTCAGGGTTTTCTTTACCGCTTCAACAGGGCCAAGACCCATAATTTCAGGCTCAATACCCGACATTGCATAGGCTTTAATACGTGCTAAAGGTTGTAGACCTAAGGCTGCAGCTTTGTCTGCACTCATCATCAACACTGCTGCTGCACCATCGTTAATACCAGAAGCATTGCCTGCGGTTACGCTGCCATCTTTTTTGAACGCAGGGCGTAATTTATTCAGGCTTTCAAGGGTAGTATTGGCTTTGATGTATTCATCTTCAGCAAATACAATTGGGTCGCCTTTACGCTGTGGAATGCTTACAGCCGCAATTTCATCTTTAAATTTACCAGCCGCTTGTGCTGCAGCCGCGCGTTGTTGTGAAGTCAGTGCCAATTGGTCTTGTTCTTCACGGTTTAAACCAAGTTTTTCTACAATATTTTCTGCAGTAATACCCATGTGATATTGGTTATAGGCATCGGTTAAACCATCAGCCACCATGCTGTCTACCAATTGTGCATTACCCATTTTTTGCCCATTACGCAGCTGCATATAGTGTGCGCTTTGTGACATAGATTCTTGACCACCTGCGACCACAATCTCGGCTTCATCGCATTGAATGGCTTGTGCTGCCAAATGTACCGCACGCAAACCTGAACCACAGACGACATTCAGGGTAGATGCAGGCACTTGTACTGGAATGCCAGCAGCAATTGCTGCCTGACGTGCAGGGTTTTGTCCCACGCCTGTCGTGAGTACGTTGCCCATAATCACCTGATCAACTTGTTCAGGTTTTACATTGGCGCTGTCTAAAACCGCACGAATTGCTGTTTGCCCCAATTGTGGTGCAGATAAAGAAGCGAGACTACCTAAAAAGCTACCAATCGCAGTACGTTTTGCTGCAACAATCACAACCTCTTTCATTTTATATCCTTAAATTTTGTGTTCATATTTCTGTGGATGCACATGATATATAGCATGTGCATTGCTGTTGTTATATGACTGATTAAAATAAATTTACCAAAACATAGCGACCTGGTGCTGCTTCTATCATTGGATATTGCGCATTACCTAAGGAGCGGGCAGGGACTTGTTCGCCTGTATACGGTGTGACCCAAGCCTGCCAGCGTAGCCACCAAGATTCAGGATGATACTCTGCACCATCAAGCCATTGCTTGGTATTTTCAAACTTGGCAGTATTGGTATAGCAACCGTATTTATTACGACTTGGCGGATTCACAATGCCTGCCACGTGTCCAGATTCACCAAGTACCAGTGTAGATTCACTACCTAAGTAATCTGCACCACGGAAGCAGGTATCCCAAAGCGCGATATGATCTTCCTGCGTAGCAATAAAGAAGCTTGGAGTTTTGACACGAGAAAGGTTGAGTCCAACACCGTTCACTTTTACTGCATTTGGTGAAATCAATTCATTATTCAAATACAAATTACGCAATAAGAAATTATGAATTTTGGCAGGAATATTGGTGCCGTCGCTGTTCCAATACAAAATATCGAAATCTGAAGGCTCTTTGCCTTTTAAATAGTTCTCGATGTAGTAGTTCCAGTACAGGGTATTTTCACGTAACAAACTGAACGTGACTGCCAACTGGCGACCATCAAAATAACCCAATTGATTATTTAAGGTTTCTAAACCACTAATCACAGGTTCATTAATAAATACGCCTAAGCTGCCTGGGTTTTCAAAGTCGATAATGGTTGCCATATACGTGGCAGATTTCACATGACTTTTCAGGCGTTTTGCCAGGTAATAAGCCTGCGTTGCAGCAAGTAAAGTACCACCAATACAATAGCCGATACAGTTGGCTTCTTTTTCGCCTGTAATTTCTTCAATAACACGCAAAGCTTCAACTGCACCTGCGGTAATCAGATCTGCGAAAGTGAGTTCTTTTTGTTCGGCATTTGGGTTACGCCAAGACATTAAAAAGACCGTATGACCTTGCTGACGTAACCAGTTCACCAATGAGTTTTGTTCGCGTAAATCCAGCACATAATATTTATTAATAAATGGCGGCACGATTAGAATCGGGGTTTGATATACATTTTCCGTGGTTGCTTCATATTGCAACAACTGGAAAATTTCATTTTCAAATACTACAGCACCTGGCGTGTAGGCTAAATCTTTACCCAAGCTAAAAGAGTCACTATTGACCATGCGAATAGATAAATATTTTCCGCTATTGACCACATCATCATGGAAAATTTGCATACCACGGACAAGGTTTTCACCTTGTTCGGTAATGGTTTGCTGAATCACTTCAGGGTTAGTCCAAAGAAAATTGCTTGGAGATAAAGCATTAATCATTTGGCGGGTAAAAAAGTGAAGGCGGTAACGCACTTTGTCTGGCACGCCTTCTACGACATCCACCATATTTTGCACCAGTTGGCTAAACAGCAAATAAGACTGCGATAACAGGTCAAAATTGGGTTGTTCTTGCCATAATGGGCTGTTAAAACGACGATCACCACTTTCAGGCTGAATAAATGGCTCGATGTCTTTCGCCACACTGCGCATCATCACATTTTGGTAGATTTGCATTTGACCTTGCCACCAGCTCCATTGCATTTCCATCAAGCGTGCTGGATTTTTAGACAAAGCTTCAAAGAACATAGACATATCTTCTTTGTTGAGCTGTGTTAAGGCGTCATTAATAGGGCTTTGCCCATAATAAAATTCTTGTAGTTTTTTCCAGATATCATCGTGGCTAGAGAAAAATTGTAATATATTTTCTTTGAATTGAAATGAGTTCTGTTTCATTTCATCGCTCCATAGCACATGGCTTTTAGCAATCAAATTGAATGCAAGGCTGAAACTAAAACGGGGAAATTTTCACACTTCCCCGTAACATTCGTCCTGATAACGCATGGTTTTCAGAGCAGTGTTTATTTATTATTTGGCATTGAATCGCTGACTAACTTTTCAAATTCTGCTTTGACTTCTGAAGTCAGTGTTGCTAATTTTTTGCCATCTTCAATCATTTGCTGACTGAGTTTGTTCATAGTTTCTAATTGCTTGGTGGTGCAGTTCA
The DNA here is from genome assembly GCF_002412355.1 of Acinetobacter sp. YT-02. Classification (NCBI taxonomy): domain Bacteria; kingdom Pseudomonadati; phylum Pseudomonadota; class Gammaproteobacteria; order Moraxellales; family Moraxellaceae; genus Acinetobacter; species Acinetobacter sp. YT-02. Next base: position 136,869 of record NZ_NOZT01000001.1, on the reverse strand, counting down.
CCATGCTTTGCATGTCTTTCACTTCGCTATTGGCAAACATTTGTGCTAAACCAATGTTGGCATAGTTGCGTGCTGCTTCTAATTGTAGGTTGGTTAAGTTAGCAAAATTTTTTGCAACTATACTGTTGAATTTGGTGTACGGTTCAAACACGTTTTTGTATTGAGCATTCATGTTTGAAAATAAGTCGCCGTATAGCATGGGTGTCACTCCAGTAAATAAACTTGTAGATTAAAATGAGGTGTTACACGCTTAGTGCATGTATAAGCCGCCGTTGATTGATAAGGTTTCGCCTGTTACGTATGCAGCATGACCACTCACTAAATACATAACTGCTGCCGCAATTTCGGTAGGGGCGGCAAGACGTTGCAGAGGAATTTGTGCTTCAATGCTTTTAATTACTTCTTCGCGCATGGCTGTGACCATCGGGGTTGCGGTATAACCTGGTGCAACGACGTTCACGCAGATATTTGAACGTGCGCCTTCTTGCGCCAAAGCTTTGCTAAAGCCGATGATGCCTGCCTTAGTTGCAGAGTAGTTGGCTTGACCAAATTGACCTTTTAAACCGTTCACCGAACTAATGTTCACAATGCGACCAGACTTTTGTTCTAACATTTTGTTAAATACAGGCTGAGTCACGGTAAAAAGTGTTTTTAAGTTGGTTTCAATCACTTCAGACCACTGCGTATAGCTCATTTTTTTGAAAGTTGCATCGCGGGTAATACCAGCATTGTTGACCAACACATCTACACGACCTTCAGCATCAATTGCTTCTTGAATGGCTGCTGTAGCCGCTTCATGCTCATTTAAGTTGGTTAAAACAAAGCGCACATCACTTTCTGTAAAGCCTTCGTCTTTAAGCCATTGCTTTTCGCGATCTTCTTCTCTTGGTACAACCGTTGCAATAATTTTATAGCCTGCTGTAACCAGTTGACGGCAAATCTCACTGCCAATACCACCTAATGCACCCGTCACTAAAGCTACTTTTTGTTCAGACATATTCTTTTCCTAAGCAGAATAAGGTTATAAAAATTAAGGAGTTTTTCCTCTTTATTCTTGTTTAGAAATTAAGCGTTTTATATTTCAAAGAGGCTGCAGTTTGATGATGCTTTGAAGTCAAAAGTAAACAAATATTGGTAATAGATTATTTTCTTATCATGTGGATGCTTTTATAAATGGCTTAAATAGTCGTGAAGTCATTGATTCATCGTAGCGCGCAGCACAAACTTCTGAGAACTGGTGAAATGTGATTAATCCATGAATTTGAAGCGATGTGGCAGTTTAAAGACAGTGCGCGAGCATATTGTTTTTTCTTGAGATTTTGAGTGTGATTTTCAGCTAAATATTTGGATGACTGTAAAGCGCTAAATGCAAATGTGGGTGACCACAAATTTTTATCAATATGAATGGAAATAAAGTGAATTTAAGAAAATAAAAAGCGAAAAGAAAAATATAAGAAAGAAAAAGAGAATGGCTTAGACGATTGCATGCAGCAAAACTGCTACATGCAACAGATCGAAAAAAGAAAGTTAAATGCTGGTTGCCTTGCGCTGTGGGCGAGGGCTTAAACGACACAACAACTCATAGCCAATCGTACCATTGGCTGTGGCAACATCATCCACCAAACGGTGTTTGCCCCATAGTTCAACTTGTGTGCCTAATTCAACGTCTAAACCTGTGACATCAATGGCAATCATATCCATAGACACACGACCAAGCACAGGCGTTAATTTTGCACCAATCGCAACAAAATTTGGCTGAACAAATGTACGTGGATAACCATCGCCATAGCCAATTGAAACAATCGCAATTTGCATGGCTTGTTCTGCAGTAAAGGTTGAACCGTAGCCGACGTGTTCGCCTGCATCAATTTCATTTAGTGCGATCACTTCTGCGCTTAAAGTCATCACAGGCTTTAAGTCGAGTGTATGCACATTATGTGCGGCAAAAGGCGTTGCACCGTAAAGCATAATGCCTGGGCGTACATAATCAAAATGCAATTCGGGATAACGATAGATTGCAGCAGAGTTGCAGCAAGAAGCAAGAATAGGGCTGCAATTGTCTTTGACATGCAAAAATTGTGCGACTTGTTGATCATTCAAAGCATGGTCGCCATCGGCATTGGCAAAATGCATGGTCAACACACAGGTAAAACCTTCGGCTTTGAGCATGTGAATCACATCAATAATTTCAGGAATTTTAAAACCTAAACGATTCATGCCACTGTTGAGTTTGACCCAGACTTTTAAGCCTTGTGTGATGTAATCAGCTTTATGTTGTAGCAGCCAGTCGAGCTGTGCTTGATGATGCACCACACATTCTAATTTGTGTGCTAACACACTTTGCATTTCATCGGCAGAAAAAACACCTTCAATCAGGGTGATGGGCTGCGTATATCCCAATTCACGAATTTCTAAGGCTTCTTCAACGCAAGCGACACCAAAGGCATCGCTGTCTTTTAAGGCTGCTAAGCAGTCTTTTACACCATGTCCGTAAGCATTGGCCTTGACCATGCTAACAATTTTCGCTGTTGGGGCAAGTTGTTTGACACGGTTTAAATTATATTGCAGTGCCTGACTGTCAATATAAACTGTTGCTTGGCGCACCCTCGTTACTCCTTGGGAATGACAATTGGTAATTTGTGTTAGATACACTGTGGAGTGATAAATAAATACTAAAAATAGTTCTATTTAAAAATATTCACTATTGTAGACCTATCAACCTCAAATAGACATGAACATTTAAGTTTTTGATCATAAATTAACTTAAGATCGAAAAATCTATTAGGTTATTGATTGCAAATAATTTGTAAAAGTTTCAGGCTTTATTTTTCATATAAAACTATGCGTTCTAAAAGCTATTATGGCGTTAGATGCTCTCACTTAGGAAAATTCTGAACTGTACGAGTTATGGCAAGACTCAGAAGATTGTGGAGAGTGGGTTCGTAATTTAAATGAACTCAAAGAGAGATTAAACAATGCATTTTAAACTTGGATATGTTGAATAAATGATGAAAATATTTTGTTATCTGGGATGGAGTACTTTATTTTTTTGTCAGTCAGTTATGGCTTGTATGCCACATTCACCCAATGACGTTTTTATTGCCCGTTACCAAGGTTCACTGGCAGTACAGGAGAGTTCAGACTTCATTTTTGAACTCAGTTCAGGTCAATTTATTTTTCGCTCAATACTAGATGAGGTTAAATATAAAAAGCCTACTCAATGGTACAGTGGATTTTCAGGTAAAAGTACAGCTAAAAACCAATTAATTATTGGTTTAGCTTATGCACCAGATGGTGCTAAACCCCAGCAATATCAAGTAGTTTCATTTGCAACATTAAACTGTAAGAATGACCAGCTTGTTTTATCTAAACCGATTGTCCCATTTTTAGCTTGGAATAAGCAGACCTCAAATTGTTCTACAGTCGATAGATCAGAGGTTGGGATTTTAGATGGTTTTATAGACTATGATCAGACACATTATTTGGCGCAACTGCAACAAAAGTATCCGACATGCAAGCAATTAAATAAAGCATTTCCATCACTTGAAATGGAAGAAAATAGTCAAGATTATAATTTACTCTCAAGTTGGAAACTATGGTGGGCAAAGTTAATAAGTCAGATTAAAACATGGTTTTAATAAAAAAGAGCAATGCAAGCATTACTCTTCATCATCATACTGAGCATAATACTCAGGAGATAAGTTACTAAAACGCGTATATTGCCCTTCAAAAGCAAGACGTACCGTACCAATTGGGCCGTTACGCTGTTTACCAATAATAATTTCGGCAGTACCTGCTTCTTTAGATTCTTTATTGTAAACTTCGTCGCGGTAAATAAACATGATTAAATCCGCATCCTGCTCAATTGCACCAGATTCACGCAAGTCAGACATCACAGGGCGTTTATTAGGTCGGTTCTCTAATGAGCGGTTGAGCTGTGACAAAGCAATCACAGGGCAGTTCATCTCTTTGGCCAAGGCTTTTAAGCTACGTGAAATTTCTGAGATTTCGCCGACACGGTTATCGCCCATGCCTGGGACTTTCATTAACTGCAAATAATCGACCATGATACAGCCAATTTTACCGCCATGTTGTTTGGCAATGCGTCGCGCACGTGCACGTACTTCCGTAGGCGGCAGGGCAGATGAGTCATCAATATACAAATGCTTTTCTTGCAGTTGTAAAATCGTGCCTGTGACTTTTGACCATTCATCGCCACTGAGTTTACCTGAACGTAAATTCCCTTGATGCACTTTGCCGTATGCAGAAATTAAACGCATTGCGATTGAGTCTGCAGGCATTTCCATAGAGTAGACAAGGGCAGGCAAATCATTGTTAAACAAAACACTTTCGACCAAGTTCATGGCAAAGGTGGTTTTACCCATAGATGGACGCGCAGCGACAATAATCAAGTCACCCGCTTGCATGCCCGAAGTTTTATTATCTAACTCCACAAAGCCTGTGGTTAAGCCTGTGATGTTACCTTCCATTTTAGAAAGTTCATCAAGTTTGTCGAATACATCGGCAACCACGCTCGAAATGGCTTTTGGGCCTTGTGCTTTGGCATTGTTATTATGTTGTTCGGCAATTTGGAAAATATTGGTTTCGGCCAAGTCTAAAATTTCACTTACGCTACGACCTTTGGTGTCATAGGCATTTTGTAAAATTTCAGAACTGACTTTAATCATGTTTCTGAGGGTCGAGAATTCTTTAATTTTCGTGGCATAGGTTTCTAGGTTATAAAAACTAGAAGGCGAGTCTGCCATGAGCTGCATTAAGTATTCTTCCCCGCCTGCAGCTTCAAGTAAATTTTGTTTAATCAGCCAGTCATTCACCAATACGGCATCATAAGGTGAGTTTTCTTTAGACAAAGAATCAATGGCGCGGAAAATATATTTGTGGCGTGTCGCGTAAAAATCAGATTCTTGTAGCACATCACCCACTTGTTCAAAAGATTCGGCCACAGTCATTAACGCAGCCAAAACAGCTTGTTCGATGGCTAAGTTATGCGGTGGGGTACGAAACTCTTTAAGCGGGCTGTTCTCATTTGGTTTTAGATCAGACTTTGCAGTATGTTGCTTTGCGCTAGCAGTCGCCTGTGACATATAAATCCCTGATTTTTAAAACAGTAAATGCTGAATAATGCACGGGGATAGAATTTGAAACTCATATTCTTTCCACTTCCCGATGATACGCCCTCTAGAAAAAAAAGCGAGTAGATTTTGGCGAAGGATAAGTCAAAGCGTGCAGGACGATTTAGGAAAATTGTACTAATCGTATATTCTAAAGACAAAAAAAGAGCATGCGATTAGGCATGCTCTTTTCTTTTGCAGCAAATTACTCAGATACGATAGTAACGAGAACTTCAGCAACAACATCATGGTGCAATTGGATTGCGATGTTGAATTCACCAGTGTGACGAAGCGCACCGTTTGGTAAACGAACTTCTGCACGGTCAACTTCAAGACCAGCATTCGTTAACGCGTCAGCGATGTCACGAGTACCGATAGAACCGAAAAGTTTACCTTCATCACCAGCTTTAGCAGTGATTACGATGTTAACTTCGTTCAATTGGTCAGCACGTGCTTGAGCAGCAGCTAAAATTTCAGCTTCTTGCTTCTCAAGTTCAGCACGACGAGCTTCAAATGCAGCAGTGTTTGCTTCAGTTGCAGCAACTGCTTTACCTTGAGGGATCAAGTAGTTACGGCCGTAACCAGCTTTAACTGAAACTTTATCGCCTAATTTACCAAGGTTCTTAATGCGTTGTAATAAGATAATATCCACAGCTCAACCTCACTTATGATTGTCAGTGTAAGGGATCAACGCTAAGTAGCGAGCTTGTTTAATAGCAAGCGCTAATTGACGTTGGTAACGAGCTTTAGTACCTGTAATACGGCTAGGAACAATCTTGCCATTTTCAGTGATGTACTGTTTTAGTGTATCGATATCTTTGTAGTCGATGTACGTAACGTTCTCAGCTGTAAAGCGGCAGAACTTGCGACGACGGTAAAAACGTGCCATTGATGTTCTCCTTAAGCTTCAGCAGAGTCTTGGTTAGCGTGTTGTGCTTCTTCACGTTGAGCTTTACGCGCACGTTTTTCTTCAGCACTCTTAGCCAATAATGACTCTTCAGTGATAGCGTTTTCACGACGGATGATCAAGCTACGAAGGATCGCGTCGTTATAACGGAACAATTCTTCTAACTCGTCAAGCGTAGTTTGACCACATTCAACGTTCATAAGAATGTAGTGCGCTTTGTGAATTTTGTTAATTGGGTAAGCCAATTGACGACGGCCCCAATCTTCTAAACGGTGAATTTGACCTTCAGCTTCTTTGATGTGAGTTAGGTAACGTTCTACCATACCCACAACTTGATCGCTTTGGTCTGGGTGTACCAAAAGTACGATTTCGTAGTGACGCATTGTCAGCTCCTTACGGTTTATGCAGCCCCTGACTAAATTGAGCCAGAAGCAAGGAGTCACAACCGAAGTTGTGTCGCAAAATTGCGAAGCGTGAATTTTAGAGCTTTTACCAAGTAAATTCAAGGCTTGGTCTAAGAAAAGATCGGCTTGGGTAAAAAGGGAATGTAAAATTTTGCATCTATGATTGGAATTTAAATTTTATGCTTTGTATTTGTATGTCACTAACTTTTAGAGTGTTTAATGCAAAAATTATTAAGGACGAATAATTCAAAGACAGTTAATTGTTATTATTTAAATATTGAAGTGTGGAGAGGGTAGGCACTCCATTAAAAGATAGAGCTAAACTCTATCTTTTAAAAAAGTATGATTTGCATGCTTGGTGCGGTTGCTGTAAAGCTAAAACATAAACTCACAACAGTAATTAAAATAACCGAAAATAGGAAAAAGCGTTTTGCCCATAATTGATCATTTTCTGCTTTGAAGCCAATGACGCCAATATAGAACCAATAAATACAAAGTGCATTCAAAATAACCAGATATAGCCAGTTTGCATAACCAAATACAAACAGTCCATTCATGGCAACGGTAAATAACACCACATAAATTAGTGATTCAATTTTCGTTCGTAAAATTGAACGAGCAACTGGCAAAATTGGAATCCCCGCATTTTTGTAATCATCAAAACGGTAAATTGCAATCGCCCAAGAGTGGGGCATTTGCCAAAGTGCATAACCTAAAAAGATAAGTAGTGCAGCTAAGTCAAATTGATTTGCAACAGCGGTATAACCAATGACAGGTGGGCTTGCGCCTGAAATACTGCCAATAATGGTTTGATGAATTGTTGTGCGTTTGGTCCATAGACTGTAAAAGCCGACATAAACCACGAAACCAATCAGTGCAAAAAGAAAAGCGTATGCGTTAACTCCAAACCATAAAATGCTAAAACCAATTATGCCCAATACCACTGAATAAATCAGCGCAATAGGAACAGAAACAGTTTTTTTCACTAAAGCACGGTTTTGTGTGCGTTGCATTTTTTGGTCGATGTCTTGGTCAATAATATTGTTGACCACACATCCTGAGGCGACAACAAGCGTTGTACCAAGCAGAGTAAGCAGTAGGAGAAGGAAATCTACAGAACCTTGGGCAGCTACAAAGTAGCCACCCAAAGTGGTAATAAAATTACCAAAGAGAATTCCTGGCTTTGTCAGGAATAAATACTTTTTCAGCATGACAACCAGTTTAGATCATCATGTTGTAGTGTAGGTAGTTCATGATCCATACAGAACCAACCAAAAGGATGGCAATGGTCAGAATGGTATACACGAATGCAATCACGTTCCAACGTTGCTCTGAAGAAGAATTCATATGCAAGAAATAAATTAATTGAATAAGAATCTGAGCAACTGCTGTAATCGAAATAACAGTAATCAAAATACCACGGCCAAAACCACCTGCCATAACCATACCAAAAGGAATAATGGTAAGGATAACAGAAAGGATAAAGCCAATCGTATATTGCTTAGTGTTACCGTGTGATGCACCAGCAGAGTTGTGATCGTGACTCATTAGAGAACTCCCATCAAGTAAACTACGCTGAATACACAGATCCAAACGATGTCAAGGAAGTGCCAGAACAAGCTTAGGCAAGCTAAACGACGCATGTTCGGAATAGTCAAACCATATTTCTTGATTTGAACCATTAACACGATCATCCAAACTAAACCTGAAGTTACGTGAATACCGTGCGTACCAACCAAAGTAAAGAACGCAGATAAGAACGCACTCGTACTTGGACCATGTCCAGCGTGAACTAAATGGTTGAACTCATAAAGTTCCATACCAATAAAGATCGCACCGAAAACCCAAGTCACGCCTAACCAAGTTAGAACTTTAGCAACATCTTTCTTGTAAGCAGCTAAAACGGCAAAACCGAAAGTTACAGAAGAAATCAACAGGGCAAAAGTTTCTGTTAAAACGAAGCCTAATGACTCGCCAAACAAATCTTTAGCTGTTGGAGTGCCTACTGGAACGTGGCTACTTAATACAGCGAACGCGATGAAGAGTGTACCGAAAATTACAAGGTCACTCATCAAGTAGGTCCAGAAACCAAAGACGGTGATGTCCGTATCATCGTGGTGATGATCATCATGTCCGTGGTTGTCGTGATGAAGTACTTCAGCCATGTCTTAGTCCTTCTTCAAGTGTTTTTCAAGGATCGCATAGCGTTCGTTTTCAATACGCTCAACTTCAGCAGCAGGAACATAGTAGTCCACTTTCTTCGTGAAAGAACTCACGATGAAGCTGATGATTGCCGCAATGAACGTAACGATTGCTAGCCACCAAATATGCCAGATTAATGCGAAGCCCATAGTTGTAATAAACATTGCAATTATGAAGCCAGCTGCACGGTTAGTTGGCATATGGACATCTTCATACTTCGTTGGACGAGCGTATGCAACACCATTTTCTTTGTCAGTCCAGAAAGTATCAATACCATTGATCTTTGGAAGGTGAGCAAAGTTATAGAACGGTGCTGGAGAAGAAGTAGCCCACTCAAGCGTACGGCCATCCCATGGATCTCCAGTAAGGTCTAAGCGTTGGTTGCGTTGTAGGAAGCCAACCACAATCTGCATAACGAAGCAGAATAGACCAATAGCAATTAACACAGAACCGAAGAACGCAATTGCCAAGTATGGATCCCATTCAGGGTTGTCATAAGTATTCAAACGACGAGTCATACCCATGAAACCAAGGATATAAAGTGGCATGAATGCAAAGTAGAAACCGAAGAACCAGAACCAGAATGCTGCTTTACCCCAAGTTTCATTGAGTCTCCAACCAAACATTTTTGGCCAGTAGTAAATGATACCTGCGAACATCGCGAATACTACACCACCAATAATTACGTTATGGAAGTGAGCAATTAGGAATAAAGAGTTGTGTACAAGGAAGTCCGCTGGTGGAACTGCCATTAATACACCTGTTAAACCACCGATACCGAAAGTCACAAGGAAGCCAAGTGTCCAAAGCATTGGGGTAGTGTAGGTAATACGACCCTTGTACATGGTGAATAACCAAGAGAAGATTTTCACACCAGTAGGAATCGCAATAATCATGGTCATGATACCGAAGAACGCGTTAACGTTGGCACCTGCACCCATGGTAAAGAAGTGGTGAACCCATACAACGAGTGATAACACACCAATTGCAACAGTTGCGTACACCATTGATTTGTAACCGAACAACGTTTTGCGAGCAAAAGTCGCAGTTACTTCTGAGTAAATACCAAATGCTGGTAATACTAAGATATAAACTTCTGGGTGACCCCATGTCCAAATCAAGTTTACATACAACATTGGGCTACCACCCATGTCGTTCGTAAAGAAGTGGAAACCGAAGTAACGGTCAAGCGTTAACATTGCAATTGTCGCAGTTAAAACTGGGAATGTTGCAATGATAAGTACCGCAGTAACTAATGTTGTCCAAGTGAAAACAGGCATGTCCATAAGTTTCATGCCAGGCGCACGCATTTTGATGATGGTAACGAAGAAGTTAACACCAGTAAGAAGCGTACCTAGACCAGAAACCTGAAGTGCCCAAATATAGTAGTCAACACCAACACCTGGAGAGTATTCGATACCAGATAGAGGAGGATAAGCCATCCAACCTGTAGCAGCGAATTCACCTAATGCAAGTGAAACCATCATTAAACCTGCAGCACCAGCGAATAACCAGAAGCTTAAAGAGTTTAATAACGGGAAGGCTACGTCACGAGCACCAATCTGTAATGGTACAGAGATGTTCATTAAGCCAACAACAAGACCCATTGCCACGAAGAAGATCATGATTACACCGTGTGCGGTGAAAATCTGGTCATAGTGTTCTGGGTGTAAATAGCCTTCACCACCACCTTTTGCAAGGAACTGTTGAAGACGCATCATGATCGCATCTGCGAAGCCACGAAGTAACATGACTACAGATACAAAGATATACATGATACCAATTTTTTTATGGTCTACAGATGTGAACCATTCGTTCCACAAGTAGCCCCATTTTTTGAAGTAGGTAATACCAGCAATCGCTGCAAGACCACCTAAGATCATCGCTGCAACAGTTACCAATACGATTGGATCGTAAGGAATTGCATCTGGACCTAACTTACCTAATAAGCTCATGTCTTATTCCCCTTGAGAAGCAGTCGCATGTTCAACTGCTACATGAGTTTCAGAAGCAGGCGCTTCACCAGCCACTACAGGAGCTGAATGGTCAGCACCATGGTAGTTACTCATATAGTTATTGATCACTGATTCAAACAAGCCTTGCTCAACAGAAGAGTAATAAGTCACAGGATGTGGCTGAGTCTTATATGGACCTTCTTTTAAAGCCGTTGCAGCAAGTTTTTTCTCTAATTCAGTTTTGGCGTTACGAACCATTGCATCAATTTGTTTCTGTGAACGGTTACCGTCACGTAAAGAAGCAAATTCAGCTTGATCTAAAACTGTTTTTTGAACAGCTTGAGGATTGATAGTCGTACCTTGACCTGCTTTAACAGCTGTTACCCATTGCTCAAAATCAGCTTGAGTTACAGAGTGAGCTTTAAAGCGCATTTGCGAGAAACCATAACCTGAGTAGTTAGATGAGAAACCACGGAATTCGCCCGTGTTGTCTGCTAAAACGTTCAAGTGAGTTTGCATACCCGCCATTGCATAAATCTGACCAGATAATGCAGGGATAAAGAACGAGTTCATTGTGAAGTTAGATGTTAAACGTAAGCTTACAGGCGTTTGCTCTGGGAAGCGTAATTCGTTAACAGTAGCAATGTTCTGTTCTGGGTAGATGAAGATCCATTTAAATTGTTCAGCAATAACTTGAACAGTTAAAGGAGCTTTTTCGGATTCTAGCGGACGGTAAGGGTCGTACTTGTGGGAACCCCACCAAGTTAACCAAGCTAAAATACAAATAATAATAACAGGTATACCCCATACTACAATTTCAATTGCAGTAGAGTGTGACCATGTTGGTTGATAGTCTGCGTCTTTATTCGATGCGCGATATTTCCAACCGAACCACAATGCCATAATTGCAGATGGAATAACCACCAATAGCATTAGGTAAATCGCAGTCATCATCAGGTTACTTTGACCTGCTGCAACTGGACCTTTTGAGTTCAGAAGTACTAAATCACCGCCACACCCAGTTAAGAGTGCAGCCATCGTAGATAAAGACAATACAGCTAAAATCGTTTGTCTCATTTTACAACCTCGGTGAAGAGTCCCATTCCCTAATTTAATATGGGATAGCGATTAAAGTGTCGCATGATTAAAAAGACATCAAAAAAGATGAAAAAGTCTTCTTAATCATCGGACACCGCTACGTTGTAGGGCATTATGCCTGATATCGACAAACTAAGCTACACATAAAGCGGCTTTAAGTGGAGGGAATGAAAACCAATTTTTATACTCGGAAGTATTTGTGTTAATTTTAATTTATTTATATTTATCAATATTATAAGAAAAAAGGGATGATCAATCATCCCTGAATAAATAAAATCAAATTATTGCTTTACGACTTTGGTTTTGGCGAGTTTATCGTGCAAAGCCTGTCGTTTTGCACCAAATGCAAAGCCATAATCTAAAATTGTGATGAAGGGCATAAACATCATATTCAAAATAATGAAAATGATAGAGCGAATAGTAAACACACGCATTAGGCTGACTTTTTCATCGGTTTCAGCATCGACAATCTTAATTTTAGTCAGACGTTTGCCAATACTTTGTCCAGTTTTAGCCAGCAGGAAGGCTTGTATGCCCAGCATAATCAATAAATAAATTGCCACCGCTTGCCAAGCTTGCATTGGAATGAGCTGAAAGAGTTCAGTTTGCAATTGCATGGCTTGATCAGACGTTGTCGCTGCCTGCATTTTTTGTTGTAAACCAGACAATTGTTCAAACTGGTCCGCATTTAAGAAAAAAGAGGGAAGTGCTGCTGCAGGCAACCATAACAACATGTCTATAATTTTGGCTAAAGCACGTTGGTTAATGCTCGCCAATTCATTTTTTGTTGCCTGTGTTCTTGAATTTGATGATGCTGAGCTTGGTCGTGATGTGTTTGTAGCCGTGTAATCTGTATTTTGAAAAGGTGAATGTTCAGGGGCAGGTGGTGTGCTGACGTAGCCTTGTGGTTCATATACAAGTTTACCTTGGGTGAGTTCACCTAAAGCTTTCCATTCGCTCATGCCTTGGTGCCAAGCCAAATCTGTCAGCAACACTTGTTGGCTGGCGAGCATTTGGTTGAGCTGCTCTAAGGTGTATGGCCCAGCTTGTTGATTATTTCGTGCCAAGTAAATTTGCATAAATATAAAATCTCAAAAAATGAATTTGAAAAAAAACCCACGCAGGTGCATGGGTTTTCTTTTAACACGTTTTACTACGCTTGTTGAGCTTTTTCTTCAGAAAGGAAGAACCAAGTGTCTAAAACTGAGTCTGGGTTTAAAGATACAGATTCAATACCTTGTTCCATTAACCAACGTGCAAGGTCAGGGTGATCTGAAGGGCCTTGACCACAGATACCGACATATTTACCTGCTTTACGGCATGCGTGAATTGCCATAGAAAGTAATGCTTTCACTGCAGGGTCACGTTCATCGAACAGGTGAGAAACAATGCCTGAGTCACGGTCTAAACCAAGTGTTAACTGAGTTAAGTCATTTGAGCCGATAGAGAAACCATCGAAATGCTCAAGGAATTGTTCAGCCAACAATGCGTTGGTTGGTAATTCACACATCATGATCACTTTCAGACCATTTTCACCACGTTTTAAACCATTCAGCGCAAGCAATTCGATCACACGTTTTGCTTCAGCAACGGTACGTACAAATGGAATCATAATTTGTACGTTGGTTAAGCCCATTTCGTCACGTACTTTTTTCAAGGCACGACATTCAAGCTCGAAGCAGTCACGGAAATTGTCAGACACATAACGACTTGCACCACGGAAGCCCAACATTGGGTTTTCTTCTTCTGGCTCATATAACTTACCACCAATTAAGTTTGCGTATTCGTTTGATTTGAAGTCAGACATACGCACAATCACTGGTTTGTCAGCGAATGCAGCAGCAAGGGTAGAAATACCTTCAACCAATTTTTCTACATAGAATTCGATTGGCGATGAATAGCCCGCAGTACGCGCCATAACTGCTGCACGTGTTTCACGTGGTAAGCTGTCAATATTAAGCAATGCTTTAGGATGCACACCAATCATACGGTTGATGATGAATTCTAAACGTGCAAGACCAATCCCTTCGTTTGGAATTTGAGCAAAGTCAAATGCGCGGTCTGGGTTACCAACGTTCATCATGATTTTGAACGGAAGTTTAGGCATAGATTCGATTGAGTTCTTTTGAACTTCAAAATCTAAAGCACCTTCATAAATGAAACCTGTGTCGCCTTCGGCGCAAGAAACTGTAACTTCCTGACCATCAGTCAAAACTTCAGTTGCATTACCACAACCTACAATTGCAGGTACGCCTAATTCACGGGCAATAATTGCAGCGTGACAAGTACGACCACCGCGGTTAGTGACAATTGCAGCAGCACGTTTCATCACTGGTTCCCAGTCTGGATCAGTCATGTCTGAAACAAGAACGTCACCTTCCTGAACTTTGTCCATTTCTTTAATAGACGTTACAACGCGGACTCTACCAGAACCGATACGCTGACCAATTGAACGACCTTCACAAATGACCGTACCTTTTTGTTTCAATAGGTAGCGTTCCATAGTACCGATGTTTTCACGGCTTTTTACAGTTTCAGGACGTGCTTGAACGATGTAGATTTGACCGTCATCACCATCTTTTGCCCATTCAATATCCATAGGCGCTTGATAATGTTCTTCAATAATTAACGCTTGTTTCGCTAATTCTTGTAGTTCGTGATCATTTAAAGAGAACTGTTGGCGATCTTGTTTTTCAACATCGACCACAACTACAGATTTACCAGCCGCGCCTTCTTCACCATAAATCATTTTTTGGTGTTTAGAGCCAAGGTTACGACGTAAAACTGAGTGTTTGCCTGCTTTTAATAAAGGCTTAGAAATATAGAATTCATCTGGGTTAACTGCACCCTGAACCACCATTTCACCCAAACCATAAGAAGCAGTAATGAATACAGCATCACGGAAACCAGATTCTGTATCTAGGGTAAACATTACACCAGCAGCGCCAGTTTCTGAACGTACCATACGTTGTACGCCTGCAGACAAAGCAACGACATCGTGGTCAAAGTTTTGGTGTACACGGTAAGAAATCGCGCGGTCGTTGTACAAAGATGCAAAAACTTCTTTAATGGCAATTAATACGTTGTCAATGCCACGGATGTTTAGGAATGTTTCTTGCTGACCTGCGAAAGATGCGTCTGGTAGATCTTCTGCAGTTGCAGATGAACGAACGGCAACCGCGATGTTTGGGTTGCCGTTAGAGAGTGCTTCAAAAGCAACTCGGATTTCTTGTTCTAGTGATGCAGTAAGCGGAGTGTCGACAATCCATTGACGAATTTTTGCACCAGTTTCAGCAAGCGCATTCACGTCATCTACATTGAGTGTTTTTAGCTCTGCTTGAATTTTAGCGTTTAGGCCACTTTGCTCGAGAAATTCACGATAAGCAGCAGCTGTTGTTGCAAAGCCACCTGGTACCGATACACCAGCATTAGATAAGTGGCTGATCATTTCGCCCAAAGATGAGTTTTTCCCACCCACGAGCTCAACATCGTGTTTCCCTAATTTTTCCAGACCAATTACGCGCGCTTCCAAAGTTGTTACTCCACTTTTGCAGTATTAATCACTATCTTGTCATGAAATTATAATAAATCTACTTAGCAATTTGGTTTTACTAAGCGACAGTCATGTAAGATCGGTTTACTATAAAGATTATATAGCACTAAGACAAATGTTTAAGGAGAATTTTAATGTCAGATGGTAAACAAATTAAGCGGAGTGTTTTTTTTATTTCCGATGGAACTGCAATTACGGCTGAAACCCTTGGACATTCACTCTTAGCGCAATTTCCAAATGTGGACTTTGATATTCATATTCATCCTTATATTACGTCTGAAGAAGCGGCTATGAATGTGGTGGCAGAGATTAATGCCCGAGCACAAACTGATGGTCAATTACCTTTGGTGTTTGATACCTTGGTTGACCAATATGTGCGTGACATTATCAACACTGCCAAAGCAATTAATTTAGATGTATTTGAAGGCTTAATTAGTAAGCTTTCTGAAGAGTTAGGAACACCACCAACCACTTTGGTCGGGCAGACGCATGCCGTAACAGATTCTGAATCTTACAAGGCACGTATTGATGCGGTGCATTTTGCCTTAGATAACGATGATGGCGCACGTACACGCCATTACGACAAGGCCGATCTGATTCTGATTGGGGTGTCGCGTTCGGGTAAAACGCCAACTTCCATCTACCTTTCTTTACAGTTCGGGATTCGTGTGGCGAACTATCCATTGACTGAAGAAGACCTCGATGACAACCGTTTGCCAGCCGTATTAAAGCCGCATAAACATAAGTTATTTGGCTTGATGATTGATGCTGAACGCCTTGTGGCAATTCGTACTGAACGTAAAGCCAATAGCCGTTATGCAAGTTTTAATCAATGCCAAATGGAATTACGTGCGATTGAAGGTATTTATATTTCAGAAGGGATTAAATATTTAAATGTTTCAGAAATGTCGATTGAAGAAATTTCAACACGTGTTTTACAAATGACAGGTTTAAAACGTCGTATTGGTTAATGAAACTATATGTATTAAAAGAGCCAAAATTTTATTTTGGCTCTTTTTTATTGGATTTAAATAGAATAAAAATCAAGCTACTATTTATTTAAATGATAATGCTTTTAGTGTGACTTAAAATGTAGTGATAATGGTATCAATTGGATGTTCTTGTCCATCAATACTATGCACGCTATGTGCACAGACTTTGACAATTGGCCAAGTAATCAAATGGCAATTTTCGCGTTGTAAAGCTGAATAATAATGATCAGATTTAAAATAGCGTTGATGTGTATCTGCAATGTTTGGTGTGAGTTGACGTTTAAGCCACGTGTCTTTGACTTGAGCATCTAAAAAGCGTAAAGCCAAAATATTTTTGACGCGGTTATTAAACAAACGTCGATTTTTAAACACCAAAGGATGGCTAATTAGGCGATGGATGCCACGTTCTGTACTTGGCAGGACAAAATGCGGTGCAATTTGAAAGACTTGAACAGATGTTGCTTGCTGACAAATTCTATCGAGTTGTGCCACGCTGTCCTGATTTGCACCAATAACTGCAACGCGTAAACCTGTGAAGTCATGCTGTTTGATTTCAGTTGCAGGAATGCATTCGCCTTGGAATTCTTGAAAATCTGCCAAGCAGTTTTGAAAAGCGTGTCTATGTACGTCGTGTTTAGGACTGACCATGCTGAATCTCTTGATATATTCATTTTATAAATTAGAACATTTACTCTATTTTGTTGGGGCAGTACTGTTTGGTAAAGTCTTTTATGCAGGCGAGCCAGTCATTCCTAAAGATTGAAAATTAATTCAACTGAGATTACTGAGATTTAAGCGAAAGAGAACAAGAAAACGGATTTAAGTTATTTATTTTAAATGTTTTTAATTGATGAAACCTTGTAGCTTAATAGAACTACAAGGTCGGAGCTAATTAAGTATCTAACTTCATTTGCATGAGCAAATCAAAGTTATGTAAGCGTTTTTCTGTGTCATAGATGTCACAGGTAAAAATAAACTCATCGACATCATACTTCGCCAATAAGTTTTCCAATCCTGCTTTGACAGTCGCCTTTGAGCCAATTTGCGCCATGGCATAAAAACTATCAACTGACATTTTTTCTGCAGGTGACCATAAGCCATCCATACTTTCGACTGGAGCTTTGAGTTTTAGGCTTTGTCCACGCATTAAACCTAAAACACGCTGATAGGCACTAGTCGCCAAAAATTCTGCTTCTTGGTCGGTATCTGCAACCACTGTTGGCACACCCATAGACACATAAGGCCGCTCTAAATATTCTGAAGGCTCAAAATTGTCACGATATAACTGAATGGCTTGAGCAAGCATACGCGGGGCGAAGTGTGAGGCAAATGAGTAGGGTAGTCCTAATTTTGCAGCAAGTTGTGCGCTAAATAAACTTGAACCAAGCAACCATACAGGAACGTGTGTCCCTTGTCCTGGCGTAGCAACAATACGTTGTTGTGGTTCAGCATCTTTAAAGTAATGCAAAATTTCTAAAACATCTTGCGGAAATTGATCTTCAGTTTCCTGTCGCCCACGACGCAGCGCACGCATGGTCACTTGATCTGTGCCTGGTGCGCGACCTAAACCGAGTTCAATACGGTTAGGATATAAAGTCGCTAAAGTTCCAAACTGTTCAGCGACCACTAACGGTGCGTGGTTGGGGAGCATAATACCGCCAGAACCGAGTTTAATTTTTTGCGTATTTGCTAATAAATAACCCAAAAGAACTGCGGTTGCTGAGCTGGCAATGCCATCCATATTATGATGTTCCGCCAACCACAAACGGTCATAGCCGAGTTGTTCTGCGTGTCGTGCTAATTCAAGTGCATGATGCAGTGAAAACTGTACTGATTGATCATCACGTACAGGTGCGAGTTCAAGAATGGCAAATTTTGTGTCTTGCAGGGAACGCATCATTTATTCCAGCTTGATTAAAGAGAGTTTTATCATACGATGCTGCACTGATTTTGTATATCGAAAATTTTCGATATATGGGCGAGTCATGAGATATTGCCATTTAACAACGCGCGACATTCATCCAAAAAGCACGCTTTATAAAAAAACATTTATCCAAGCAAGTAGTCAGCAAACAAAAAGCACCCGAAGGTGCTGATTGTTAGAAGTATCGTGAGAAATTAACGACGTTTACCATTTTTATAGTGACCTAAATGTAAGCCATTGTCTTTGCGGTAACGGTCATTATAACGGTAGTCATTGTAGCGATAGCCACGGCTATCATAGCGGCGGTCATAACGATCATCACGACGGTCTTCACTAACTTTTTGACCTAATACTGCACCACCTGCAGAGCCGAGTCCTGCACCGACATAGCCACCATTGTTGCCTGCCATATTGCGACCAACGCTATATCCACCTGCACCGCCCAAGGCAGCACCAATCATGGCACCGTTACGGTCACGTTTATTGGCAGAAGCTGCAGCACCGCCCGCACCACCAATGGCTGAACCAATCATCGCGCCTGTTTGTCCACCCATTTGTTGACCAATTGCTGCTCCGACAGCACCACCCAAGGCAGAACTTACGGCAACACGTGTATCGTTTGCATACGCAGTACTCATAAGCAAGGCAGAACTTGCGATAACGCTACCCAATAAAATACGATTAAGTTTCATGCGGATGCTCCAAATATTGATTAATATGTTTTGTAATGAAGATATAGAAACAGATGGCAAAGATCGTGAAGGGCAATGAGGTAAATCTGCAAAGTTTGGTAAAGACTTTGTAATTGCACTGCTAAATTTCTTCATATTGATTATGGTCGTTTTTTTGAACTGATATATGAAGAAAAATTAATCCTATAAAAAAGCATCAAACCTGTGTTGATGCTTTTTTGCTGCTCTATGCCTATCGTTCAAGATTAACGACGGTTGCGTTTTTTCTTCCATTTACGTTCTTGATAGCGGTCATATTCTTTATCTTTCGAGATTTTATTGCCGAGTGCTGCACCACCTGCTGCACCTAAAGCTGAACCAATATAACCACCATTGGTACCGCCCATATTTTTACCTACGGTATAACCCGCACCACCACCCAAAGCACCACCAATTGCAGATTCAGTACGATGACGCTTATCACTCGCCACGGCTGCACCACCAGCACCGCCTAAGGCAGCGCCTAGTGTTGCACCCGTAGTACCACCCATATTTTTACCAATAGCTGTACCTGCAACACTGCCTAAAGCACTGGCTGCGGCAACGCGCGTAGTATTGTCTGCATAAACGTTGGCACTGAGCATTGAAGCTGTGGCTAAAGCTGCTGTCATTAACATTGCATTAAGTTTCATGTTGAACTCCATGTCCATTTATAGGACTTATTTATGATCAATTTTGATGGGCTCAATTTAACAAAGCGCCGCTTTTAAAATGTGGAGAGTGCAGACGAGATTGGTGTTCTTTGGTGTGGGCTTTGTATGAGTTTGATTAAAATTGCTAAAAAAATGTCCAAATGCGGATGCTAATTGCGGTACTTGGTGAGTTGTACATTCACCGCAATGCACAGCATCATCAAGCAGAAATACTGCTAGAACATCTGCAGATAGGCATTTCAAACATCGTACAGACTTAATAATGATGTTATTTGGGTGGTAGAATCGGTAAACTATGCGCAATTTTTTATTTCGCTGTGCTGCGTGTTGCATGTAACAGCCTTTGCATTGAGATTTTTTAAACAATGAAAGAATCGTTACGTTTACGATTAGATCAGCTTTCTGACCGCCATGAAGAATTGACTGCTTTGTTGGCAGATGTTGAAGTGATTTCAGATAACAAGCGTTTTCGTCAATTATCACGCGAACACAGTGATTTAGACGAAATTACGGCAGTGTGGTCACAATACACACAAGCCGAAGCCGATATTGAAACAGCCGAAGCAATGTTGTCTGATCCTGACTTTAAGGAAATGGCGCAAGAAGAAATTAAAGACAATAAAGCGCTGATTCAGCAACTTGAAGCTGACTTAAATATTTTAATGATTCCAAAAGACCCGAATGATGCCAACTCGGCTTATTTGGAGATTCGCGCAGGGACAGGTGGCGATGAAGCCGCGATTTTCTCGGGTGACTTATTCCGCATGTATAGCAAATATGCCGAAAGTCAGGGCTGGAGAATCGAAATTTTATCTGAAAATGAAGGTGAACACGGCGGATATAAAGAAGTCATTTGCTTGGTGAATGGCGAAGGCGTGTATGGCCGTTTGAAGTTTGAAAGTGGTGCGCATCGTGTGCAACGTGTTCCTGCGACTGAATCGCAAGGTCGTGTGCATACATCAGCGTGTACTGTGGCAATTTTACCTGAAGTAGATGTAGACACCACGGTAGATATTAACCCTGCCGATTTGCGTATCGATACCTATCGTGCTTCGGGTGCGGGTGGTCAGCACGTTAACAAAACCGACTCTGCAGTGCGTATAACCCACATTCCGACGGGTACTGTGGTGGAATGTCAGGAAGAGCGTTCACAGCATAAAAACAAAGCGAAAGCGATGGCGTTGTTGGCATCACGTTTGGAAAATGCCAAACGTGCTGCAGCAGATGCAGCAACTTCAGAAATGCGTCGTGATTTGGTGGGTTCGGGTGACCGTTCTGAGCGTATTCGTACCTATAACTATCCGCAAGGACGTATGACAGATCATCGTATTAACCTGACTTTATATAAGTTGGATGCGGTGATGGAAGGTGATTTAACTGAACTACTAGATAGTCTGCATCGTGAATATCAGGCAGATCAGTTGGCGATGCTTGCTCAGCAAAACGGTGGTTAATGAATATTGCACAAGCCTTGGCGCTACGTGGTGAAGTCGATAGCTATGAGCGTCAAGAAAATATTTGGTTGTTAGAGCATTTTTTAGGACTCAGTGCGCTTGAATTAAAATATCGTGCAGATCAGGAATTGAGTGCCGCGCAAGAGCAGATGTATGTGCAGGCTTTGGCACGTATAGCAGCAGGCGAGCCTTTGGCGTATATCACAGGTTCACAGCCATTTTGGACACTGGATTTAAAAGTCACGCACGATACTTTGGTGCCACGTCCTGATACCGAGGTTTTGGTCGAAACTGTGTTGGCTTTGTCATTACAACGTGATGCTGTAATTGTCGATTTAGGCACAGGTACAGGGGCGATTGCTTTGGCTTTAGCATCTGAACGTCCAGATTGGCAGGTAACCGCAACCGATATTTACCTGCCAACGCTTGCAGTTGCTCAAGAAAATGCAAGCAAGCATGCTTTAAATCAGGTGCAATTTGCCTGTGGTGCATGGTTTGAGGCATTGGGTTCAGCAGCCGAGCCACGTTTTGATTTAATTGTATCTAACCCGCCGTATATAGATGCTAATGATGCACACATGTCTGCTTTGGCAGCAGAGCCTGAACGTGCATTGGTGGCATCAGATCAGGGTTTGGCAGATATTCTGCAGATTATTTCGCAGGGTAAGCACTGGCTGAAAGCAAATGGATGGATTGCACTAGAGCATGGCTATGACCAAGCTTTAGCAGTGCAAGCGATTTTTGCAGAACACGGTTTTTCTGACATTCGTACAGTCAAAGATTATGCAGGCAATGATCGGGTGACTTTAGCACAATGGCTTGCTGGCTGATGTGTTATATCAGTTAAAAATCTTGTGAGATCTATTTATCAGCTTGCAAACATAGACGAATGATTAGCAAAGTTTAAGTGCAAGACCAATTTATGAGCCTCAACTCAACTGATGTCAGCTTAGGTTGCCTTTCACTGCCAAAATTGCAGGTGGCAGTTCTTCGCCAAGTGAACTCAGCATTTCCCGTTCAATTAATCGCACCATGGAGTTGAGCGGTAAATCATTGTCTTGCAGGCCAAAAGGTTCTTCAAGTTGTTCGCTGAGAGCATCTAAACCTAAGAATAAATAGGCAATTAAACCCACCAAAATTGGTGTCCAGATTCCTAAACTTGCTTCTAAACTAAAAGGCAGAATAAAGCAGAAGCAATACACAGTGCGGTGTAACAAGACTGAATAAGAAAAAGGCAAGGGTGTGCTGAGAATTCGATCGCAACCTGCTTGCACATTACCCAATTCAACAATATGTTGATTCAAGCCTTGATAAATAATATCGGAAATTTCACCTGTTTTCAGTGCGCTGACTAACTCTTTTTGAATGCTTTCTAAAATAAACTGTGCGGCATTAATATGCGGAAATAATGCTTCATAATCTGCAGATGTGAGGTTGACTTTGTTTTGATAAAAATCGATAGGTTGGTTTTGATTGCGTAAACGGTTACGCAATAAATTACTAAACAACATGACCCGATACATCAAGACCCGACGCTGTTGATCTGGCAGTACGTATGAGTCACGTGAAATATGCCGTGATGTTGCAATTAACGTCCCCCACAATTTTCGACCTTCCCACCAACGTTCATAACTGGCGTTATTTCTAAAACTGAGGAAAATAGACAAAATAATACCGAAAATGGTAAAGCCAATGGCTGGTACGCTCGGCACTTGAAAAAAGTGGTGAGAAGACAAATACACTAAGACCGTAGAAAGGAAGACCACAATTGCAAGTGCAGGTAAGACCGTGGGTAAAATTGTCCCATACCATGCAAACAGTAGGGTAAAACTGTTGTTTTTATTGCGAATAATCATCTTGATGCATCCTTGAAGCTGTCCTTAGTGTTTCATAGACAAACAACGCTTGGCAAGATGATAGCTAGCTTTTGATTCAAAAAGCAGCAAGCGGCTTAAAGTCAATTTTTCTTATTTATTATTGCAACAGCCAATAAAAAAGTGATGCCATGAAGACATCACTTTTTAAATACTTTCAGCAAATGAATACCCGAAGTTTTAGTTTACATCGGGTAATCTTGCAAACAGTCAGGAATTTCAACTTGTGCCAAACTGTCTGTTTCTAAAGCCAAACATAGCGCAACAATTTTAGCGGTATCGCACAGGTGTTCATCTTTGAGAGCCAAACCCGCTTGCAAAGATTGTAAATCTTCTTGGCAAATATCTAGGGCTTGCGCTGCTTCAAGTGCATCTTCACGTTTGAAAAACGCAGACATGACATTACGTAACTGCTCTTCTGAGGTATTTAGAATACTTTGATTGAGTAATTCATCTAATTGTTCAGAAGCTTGGTTGAGGGAGTGAGAGAAATTTTGAACTAGATTGTGTTCAAGTACATCCATCATCTTAAGCATGGGGAAACCTCCAAAGATGCTCGTACATTTAATATTACAGGGGGAGTATGACAGCCGAATTGCATAAAATTTATGCTTTAAATTGATTGAAAAGTAAACTAAATTTAATACTTTGACAATGCTGTGCCGATGAACGACCAGTTCACTGCTAAACCTTGAAATCACAGCTTTGAGTTTTCTTTTATAATTAAGTTGTTTGTAAAATATACAAGATAGTGGCTGAGTAGTAGGTGATAAGTCACGCAATTATGAGCGTTCAGTTATGTGCTTTCAGTATATTGTCGATATGCCCCAGGATTGACCCCTGTCCATTTCTTAAAGGCACGATGAAAAGCACTAGGATCATGGAAATTTAATTGATCGCTAATCTCTTGAAGTGATTGTTGGGTTTTGCTCAACAATTCGATTGCCGTATCTCGACGGATTTCATTTTTTAATTGCTGATAGCTAGTGCCTTCCTGCTTTAAACGCCGTTGGAACGTCGCTTCAGACATATTGAAATGCTGGATTAATTCGTTCAGCTCTAACCATTCACTCGGCGGCAATCGCATTAATTGTTTACGAATTTTATGACTCAGCGCATGTGGGTTTTTATAACGCACTAAAAGATTAAAAGGCGTTTGTTTTAAAAAGCGTTTCCAGCTTTTTTTATCCTGCTTGATTTTTAAATCAAGATGTTTTGCCTCAAAATAAATCTTATGCGTTGTACACGCATATTCAATTTGGTCACAGAAACGGACACGATAATCAGCATCATCCTGCGGAGCAGCACATTTGAGTTGCATGTTTAAGATAGCAATACGTTGTCCTGTCAGCCAGCACATCAAGCCATGAATCAGCATTAAATATGTGGCATAACTAAACATCGGTTTCACTTGATATTTATCGTGAATGGTTAAGATTGCATATTCACCATCTACGTTTAATTCACCTGAAAAATCATCCAGTATTAAATTAAAGAAATTTAAAATGTCCTGTAATGCGGCCTTTAAATGCTCTGCTTGGTACACCCATTTAGACAAGAGTTGATAACTGCCACGACGCATAGCATGGCTGTCCATGCCAAAAAATTCATCGTTCATGGCATCTGCCAGTGCAATCCACAATTGACCATATTGCAGAATTGACACCCTCGCTTTGTTGGAATGTAAAAGCTCTACAGGAATACCCGCCGTCTGCAAAATCGCATGCGTATCCATACTGCGTTGCTGTGCAGTATGCAAAGCTTCATGGACTAAAGCAATTGAAATTGTACCTTTGCTATAAGTGAGCTGAGTTGCATTCATGGGATGGCGTGGTATTCCATTTACAAGTTGAGTGTTCAAATACATCATAATCGATGCAGGGTTTGGAAATTGTACTCTAGCTTGAGTGTGATTAATCTGCTTCTTAAGTTGTATCAACCTGAAAATTTATAAGGAAAATAAAATGAAAATTCAAGGAAAAGTCTGTGTGGTCACGGGTGGTGCATCGGGTTTAGGTGCTGCGACTGCACAACATTTAGTTGCGCAACGTGCAAAAGTTATTTTGGTTGATATGAATCAAGAACTTGGGCAGCAGCTTCAACAGCAATTGGGCGAAAATGCAGAGTTCGTAGCTGTAGACGTGACCGATGAAAACCAAGTACAGCAGCTTTTTAACCATATTGAGCAAAAATACGGACAGTTAAATGGTTTGGTGAATTGTGCAGGCATCGCACCGTCTGCCAAAGTCTTGGGACGTGATGGTTTGCATGATTTGGCGATGTTCCAAAAAGTGCTGAATATTAATGTCACGGGCAGTTTTAATATGATTCGTTTTGCGGCACAACTGATGGTGAAATATGACTTAGCCGCCAATGAAGAAGAACGTGGCGTGATTGTGAATACTGCTTCGGTTGCAGCATTTGATGGGCAGATTGGACAAAGTGCGTATTCTGCATCGAAAGGTGCAATTGTGGGGATGACGCTGCCTTTGGCACGTGAATTGGCACGTGAAGCCATTCGGGTGATGACGATTGCCCCCGGTATTATGGAAACCCCGATGCTGAAAGCATTTCCACAGCATGTGCAAGATGCTTTAGGGCAAATGGTGCCATTTCCACCACGTTTGGCAAAGCCTGAAGAATTTGCGCAATTGGTGGGTCATATTTTTGAAAATGGTTATTTAAACGGTGAAGTGATTCGTTTGGATGGCGCAATTCGTATGCAACCGAAATAAGTTATGACGATGCTATCTCCATAAAATAGCCTAAGCAAAAATTCAAGTATTGAAAAACTGGATACTAAAAAACCGTTGCAATACAGCACAAGGATGTTGAGCGCATTCCTGACAAAAACAACATCTACCATATACACAGAGGGTCACCATGATTTTAAGCCATGAACAAAAAATGATTCAGGATATGCTGCGCAGTTATGCACAGGAAAAGCTTAAACCAACTGCAGCAGCACGTGATAAAACTGCTGAATTCCCTGCAAAGGAGTTAAAAGAACTAGGTGAGCTAGGTGCTTTGGGCATGACCGTTGCAGAAGAATGGGGCGGTGCAGGTTTAGATTATGTATCTCTCGTTTTAGCCTTAGAAGAAATTGCTGCGGGTGATGGTGCAATTTCAACGATTGTGAGTGTGCAAAACTCATTGCCATGCGGAATTACACAACGCTACGGCACAGAGGCGCAAAAACAAAAATATTTAACTAAACTGGCAACAGGCGAATGGTTAGGCTGCTTTTGTTTAACTGAACCACAAGTCGGCTCTGATGCCAGCGCGATTGAATGTAAAGCTGAAAAAGATGGCGAGGATTGGGTTTTAAATGGCACCAAGCAGTTTATCACCACAGGCAAATATGCAGATGTTGCTTTAGTTTTTGCTGTAACGGACAAAACTGCGGGTAAAAAAGGCATTTCCTGCTTTTTAGTCCCGACGAACACACCAGGTTATATCGTGGCACGTTTAGAAGACAAAATGGGACAGCACTGTTCCGATACCGCCACCATCGTGTTGGAAAACTGCCGTATTCCTGCAGAAAACCTATTGGGGCAAGAAGGTGAAGGCTACAAAATTGCACTCTCTAATTTAGAGTCGGGGCGTATTGGTATTGCCGCGCAATCGGTGGGTATGGCGCGAGCAGCTTTAGATGCAGCCGTGGACTATGCCAATGAGCGTAAAGCTTTTGGAGTTGAAATTGTGCAACATCAGGCAGTCGCGTTTCGCTTGGCAGATATGGCAACACAGATTGAAGCTGCACGACAGCTTATTCTACATGCCGCAAGCCTCAAAGATGCAGGCTTACCGTGTTTAAAAGAAGCATCTATGGCCAAGCTTTTTGCTTCAACCATGGCAGAGCGTGTGTGTTCAGATGCGATTCAAATACATGGGGGCTATGGCTATGTATCTGATTTCCCAGTTGAACGTATTTACCGCGATGTGCGCGTTAGCCAAATTTATGAAGGTGCATCCGATATTCAGCGTTTGGTGATTGCACGTGAAGTGACTAAGCGTTAAAGCTGAGTATCTAAAACTTTAGTCGGTGTCCAAAGCTTGCAAGGTTATTGCAGGATGTGGAAATTGAGAAAATGTTCAAATCATGTTTAGCTAACTTGATTGAAAAATACGCGAAGATCATGTCGTGATTGCGTTGCATGATCGACTTCAACACAGCAAACCTAATTTAAATTTTAAAGAGCGATTCAATCCTAACTTGTAAAAACGGTTAAAACAATAACGCATATTGCTGCAAATGAATTGCAGTGTCATCAGTTTAAGACGGAGCTTAAAAGAATGAAAACTTTGCAAGAGGCATATCAACAGTTTGATATTGAGCAACTGATTCAAACCCAATTGGCAGGAACGCCAACGGCACTTAATGCCTATGAAGAATGTTGCGGACGCTATACGGGTACTCAACAAACTGCCTTAATTTGGGAGGGCAAACACGGTCAAACTGCATCGTGGACATTTGATCAACTGGCAGAAGCATCTGGAAAATTGGCAAATTATTTTACTCAACTGGGCTTAAAAGCAGGTGATTGTATTGCAGGATTATTGCCGCGTACGCCTGAATTGTTAATTACGGTTTTTGCCACATGGCGCATTGGGGCAGTGTATCAGCCTTTATTTACAGCCTTTGAATCTAAAGCGATTGAGCACCGTATTCAAACTGCAAAGACGCAGCTCATTGTGACCAATACTGAGCAGCGTCTAAAACTAAATGCCTTGTCTAATGTGAAAATTTTAACTGTGGACGCAGCAAATCTAGCTCAAAACCATGATACAGATTTTTGGCAAGTTCTAAGCACTCAAGACACTTACTTTGAAACCGTGTATCGCAGTTTTGAAGATGATTTTCTGATGATGTTTACATCAGGCACTACGGGTTTAGCTAAATCTGTACCTGTGCCTTTAAAAGCCATTGTGGCATTTAAAGGTTATATGCAGCATGCAGTCGATTTAAGAGCAGAAGATTCATTTTGGAATTTAGCCGACCCTGGTTGGGCTTATGGCTTGTATTACGGTATTACAGGGCCACTGAGTTTGGGGCATAGCATTATTATGGATGAACGTCCATTTAGTGTTGATCATGCACTGGAAATTATCCGTAAATATCAGGTGAGTAATTTAACAGGTTCACCAACCGCATTTAGAATGTTCTTTGGTTTTAAAGAAAAGTTTGATGGTGATATTCAACGACATCTGCGTGTGGTTAGCAGTGCAGGCGAGCCGCTCACACCAGAAGTGATTCATTGGTTTAAGCATGATTTACAAGTCAATATTTATGATCAATATGGACAAACCGAATTGGGGATGGTGATTGCCAATCATCATGCACTGGAACATCAGAAAAAAGTAGGTTCTGCGGGTTATGCTATTCCCGGACATCGTTTCGCGGTTTTAAATGCACAGCATCAGGAAGTCGCTCACGGCGAAATTGGCACACTTGCACTGGATGAATCACAATCGCCTTTAATGTGGTTCAAAGGTTACGATGGGGATGACCGTAAATCATTTGTGGGACAGTATTATTTAACGGGTGATACGGTACGTTTAAATGAATTTGGTGGGATTGATTTTATTGGTCGTGCAGACGATGTCATTACAACTTCGGGTTATCGTGTCGGGCCTTTTGATGTAGAAAGTACTTTGCTTGAATGTGAGGAAGTGCTTGAATCCGCAGTAATTGGTAAGCCAGACCCAGAGCGTACAGAAGTGGTAAAAGCCTTTGTGGTGTTAAAAAATCAATATCAACCAAGCACTGCATTGCAGGAAAAGCTGCAACAGTATGTGCGTTCACGCTTATCGAAACATGCCTATCCTAAAGAAATTGAATTTGTCAGCAGTTTGCCTAAAACATCCAGTGGAAAAATTCAGCGTAATTTATTGAAGCAACAAGAAATTGCAAAACAAAATGCTTTTAAAAAAGTGAGCTAAATTCAGCCAATAGGCCCTGTTAATTATTGCGCCATAAGAAAAACGCCATTCATACAGATTGGCGTTTTTTTAAATCTGTATTCTTTATTTAAACCACCCGATTATGCAAGCACGAACTCAATCGATAGAAAATGTGTGCATCATATTGGTGATGTGATATTTTCAACTTTATGCTGACACAATGAACAAGGCTGCATGTACTTCGATTACGATAAAAGCATGTAGGCAGCGCAATACATATTGGGGGAGAACATCATGGTAACAGCTCATTTAAATTTCACGCAGCCGTCAAAGCGGATATTTACGAAGTCGATATGGATGGGCGCAGCTTTACTGTTGTGTGCCTCTGGCAGTTATGCACAAAACTGGAACCCAGCGCCAACTGCTGAAAGTACAGCCTATTCCAGCTATCCAGCAGCAAAAACGCCACAAAAAAATTATGCAGTCTTTGCCGAATACGCCAATTTTGAAGCAGATTTTGACAGTGGCGATACAGTAGAACTAGATGGTTTTGCTTTGGGTGTTTCCACCACGCCACATCGCTCAGGTTTTTATGGCAGATTGGAATTCTTAAAAAACAATGAATACGATTTGGATTATTATGAATTCAATATGGGCGGGAATTTAAACCTGATCAGCTATCATGGTTTTTATTTCAATACATACGCAGGTCTAGGTTATAGCGGCGCAAGTTCAAAGCTGCTTGCCAATGATGTCAATTTTGTCACTTTACCTGTGGGCGTAGAAGTCGGTTTGAACTTTGTTCCTGATTTCTCGATTTACGCCACTGCCGGTTATAAATGGTTATATGACAGCACCTCGAATACCACCTGTAAAGATGGGACAACCTCAGACAAAGTCGGGAATACGGCATGTTACTGGAATGGTGGAATTGCCTATTATAATGAATATATAGGCGATGCCGATGGCGTTACTTATAACGTAGGCATGCGGATGCACTTTTAAGCAAGTCGTTGCACATCTCCATCTGTTCAAATACGCAACAATTCAACCGCCGTCATGGCGGTTTGCTTTGAATACCCGTTATACTTGGCGTTTTGGTTTTGCAGAATAGGGCATTTTCTTGGAAAGCATATTCGATACTCAGTTGGAATTGAGCGATGCAGAAATGCATCTATATAGCCGACAAATTTTATTGGATGGCTGGGATATTGAAGCCCAAGAAAAATTAAAACTGGCCAACGTACTTGTTGTGGGGTGTGGCGGGATTGGCTGTTTAAGCGCAGAATTACTTGCACGTGCAGGCGTGGGAAAAATCACTCTGATTGATGCTGATGTGATTGAAACCAGTAATTTGCAACGACAAATCGCCTATACCCCCGCAGATTTAGGCTTTTATAAGGCCGAAATTCTCGCAAAAAGATTAATGCAAATTAATCCTTATATCGAGATTGTTTGTTTAACCACGCTGTTAGATGCGCAAAATGCAGGCACTTTAGTTGCCCAACAAGACCTAGTTTTAGATGGTTGTGATAATTTCAGTACCCGATATTTGGTCAATCAATATTGCCGACAATTGAATGTACCTTTACTCAGTGCCTCTGCCATTGGTTTTCAAGGGCAAATGTTCATGGTCGAAGGTGATTCTGCTTGCTATGAATGTCTGTTCCCGAAAGAACAACATGCCAATGAAAGTTTGCGCTGCGCTGACAGTGGCGTATTGGCAACCACTCCCAACGTCATGGCCAGTTTACAAGCGCATCATGCCTTATTGTACTTGGGTTTAGGTAACACCGCGCTGAAACAAAAGCTATTACTTTGGGATGGTTTAAGCATGAAACAACGCTTATTGTCGTTTGATCAAGACCACAACTGTCCAGTTTGTCAGGCAAGATAGCCTTTTTACTTGGCAATTTTTTGTTAAACTCTCACTACTTTAATATGACTCAGACATGATGAAAAATAATATCTGGTTAGATGGTTTACGTTCAGTTGCTCGCATGGGTGAAACTGCCGTAGTGGCAGCCAAAGCAGGCATTAAATATGCCACTGAAAAGCCAAGTAATGCCAAACTCATGCGCGAAACATTTGAATCTTTAGGTTCAACCTACATTAAACTTGGGCAGTTTATTGCCAGTACACCGTCATTGTTCCCGCGTGAATATGTCGAAGAGTTTCAAGGTTGTTTAGACCAAACTCCAACTTTACCGTTTAGCTATGTGCAGCAAGTATTGGCATCTGAATTTGCAGGGCGCAATTTAGATGAAATATTTGCCTCAATAGATGAAAAGCCTTTAGCTTCAGCATCTATCGCACAAGTGCATGCTGCAAAATTGGTAAGTGGAGAAGATGTGGTGATTAAAGTGCAAAAACCGGGGGTAGAAACTATTCTCTATACCGATTTAAACGTCTTGCACTGGGCGACTAAACTGCTCGAAAAAGCTGTGCCCAAAGTCAAATTTGCGTCATTGGCCGATATTGTCGAAGAAATCAAAACCCGTATGGTGCGTGAAGTCGATTTTATTGAAGAAGCGCGTAACCTAGATGATTTTATTAATTATCTGAATTTGACCCAAAACAAAAAAGCTACTGCACCTAAGGTCTATCATCAATATTCCACCCGTCGCGTATTGACCATGCAGCGTTTGTATGGCGTACCTTTGACCGATTTTGACGTGGTGAAACAAGTATCTAACGATCCATCGCAAGTGTTGATTACTGCCATGAATACATGGTTTGGTAGCTTGATGATGTGTAACAGTTTCCATGCCGATTTACACGCAGGCAACCTGATGTTGCTTGAAGATGGGCGTGTCGGCTTTATTGATTTTGGTATTGTCGGACAGCTAAATCCTGAAGTGTGGACTGCTTGTATGGCCTTTATGGATGCCTTGCAAAATACCAACTACACGCTTATGGCGGAAAATATGCTCAAAATGGGCATGACTGACACGCAAATTGATACTCAGGTTTTGGCAGCAGATTTAGAGCGTTTATTTAGTGGCGTATTGCTGGCTGATCCTCAAGAATTGCTGACTTCTAACCCTGCAGATTTAAATGACATCATGCTTGATATGGTTGCTGTGGGTGAGCGTCATGGGATTCGTTTCCCGCGTGACTTTGCTTTACTGTTCAAGCAAATGCTGTACTTTGACCGTTTCATGCGCGTTTTAGCACCTTATACCGATATTTATGCCGATCAACGATTGCAGATGGTACAAAGCATTGATCCGAATTTGTTGTTAAAGCATTAATTATCCATATTGGTCGAATCAAGCTTTCTGGTTGCATATTTTAAAGCCACCAATCTTTTTTATAAGTTTTACGTGGCTTTAAAATACGGCAAATATCCCTTTCAATAGAAGGGGATAGAAGGAGATAGAAGGATTTTAAATGAAATATAGAGTGTGGTCATGGATGCAATTATCATTGAAGGCTTAAAGGTAGAAACAGTCGTCGGCTGTTTTGCATGGGAGCGTCAAATTCAACAACCACTCATGTTGGATTTGATCATTGCCACCAATTTAAGCCAAGCTGCAGCTTCAGATGAGTTGCAAGACACGCTCAATTATGCAGAAATTTGCAGCGTTTCAGCGCAAGTGATTCAGCAGGCTGCACCCAAATTGATTGAGCATGCAGCACAATTGGTATTGGATGCACTTTTTACGACTTTTGCCGCAGTTGAATCCATTACCATCACCATTCGCAAACCTGCCATTATTCCAGAAGCCAATTCTGTAGGAATTCGTCTTGAACGCCACCGAAACGATTTTTGCTCTCGCTTTGGCGAGTAACTGCGAAGCACCACGTCAGTTTAAAAGTGCCTATCAGCAAATTGCTGCATTGGGTGAAGTGCAATTTTCGCATATTTATCTGATTCCATGCCGTGATGGGATTGGTGCAGACTATTGGAATTCTGCTTGTTTGCTAAAAAGCCGTTTAAGCTTTGAGCAGCTGAATATCATCCTCAAAGAATTGGAAGTTGCAGCAGGGCGTGTGCGTCCATCGCATGATATTCCGCTGGATATTGATATTATTGCGTGGGGTGAAAATTTAGCTCAAATGCAATTCAATCCGAAAAAACTGCCACTGGCTTTAGATGTTAAAATTCCAATGTGGGATATTTGGCAAGATGAGGCTTTTGTGCATCCAGAGCATGACTACCCAATTGTGAGTTGTGAAGAATAAATCAGCCAATAAAAGGGGTAGATTCGTACTACACATCTTTAAATTTTGGCTGTGATCTGTGATCTCGTTTCGGTTAACATCACCGTGTCATATCTTTCTGATATATTTGTATGAAAAACCATCAAAAACAATATTTTTCTGTATTTATACGGCTTTGCACTTAAAAAATATCCACAAAATCTGCGGATAAATCTTGGGATAACTCAAGATCGGCTCTTTCTCTGTTATTTTTTGATCGTTTTAATCGAGATGTTTTCTATTCCAATGACATAAAAAAACGCCCACAATTGTGAGCGTTTAAGTGTTATCAATTCATTAAATATAATAACTGGTCTTGGTCATGAGCTTGGAAATCGCAGTCATGGTCAAACGTACAGGTACAGGCAAATCTACACCACCTGCTTTGAGCGCCGTATCGCGATGATGCAATTCATCTTCATTCATTTGGACTAGAATTTTACGTGAACGATCATCTTGTTCAGGCAATTGGCTAATATGATGTTCTAAATGCAAGCTGACTTGACGTTCAGTTTCTGCCACAAAACCCAAACTGTATTTATCGCCCGCAATACCTGCAATTGCACCCATCCCAAAAGACAAGCCATACCATACAGGATTAAGCAAACTGGTGTGACTGTCTAACTCTTTTAAGCGGTCTTCGCACCACGCCAAATGGTCTTGTTCTTCAATTGCAGCCTGTTCCATTTCACGACGTACATTGGGCAGTTTCGCAGTTAAAGCCTGACCGTGATATAAGGCTTGCGCACAGACTTCACCACTATGGTTTACCCGCATTAAGCCTGCAACATGACGTGCTTCACTCACTGCCAATTTGGTTTCAACCGTATTGCCTGGGTTTTCACGTTGAGCCGAAGTTGTGCCAGGTACTAAACTACGCAAGGCTTGGTCAAATGAATGAATAAACTTGTCGATGCCTGTGTAATGACGCATGAAATTAATCCTCCAAAGAGTCCTGTGCAGTATCTAACATTGGCTTGAGCTTTAACAAGAGCCAAAAGGTGAAAACAGCACTTAAAACAGCCGTAATACTAAATAAAATTTTTAAATCAATTTTTAAAATGCTTAAAATTAAAATCGAAAAAATGGCAGATGACACCATAAATACCGCATTTAAAATATTGTTGGCTGCGACCACACGTGCGCGGTGCGAGCGAGGGGAATAGGCTTGCATCATGGCATACAAGGGCACAATGTAAAAACCGCCACTAATGCCCAGTAAAGTGACTGCACACATGACATGATAATAACTCCAGCCTTGCTGAAAGACTTCGGCTAAGCCCAGTAGTGCGCCTGTTTTTTCTGGTACAAAAGCCAATGTGCCTGCCAAATAAAAAGCAAAGACGGTTAAACCGACTGCGCCAATAGGCACCATTTTAATATTGACCTCGGTACCGCCTATTTTACGGCAGAGCAAAGAACCTACGCCAATACCGACAGAAAAGAGCGTCAGTAATAAACTCACCACGTTTTCAGAAGCATGCAAGTTTTGTTGAGTGAGTTGTGGAATTTGGGTTAAATACGTTGCCCCATAAAACCAATACCAAGAGTTTCCAAGTAAGATCAAAAAAATCATCGGCAGGCTTTTGGCATATTTTAAAGTCTGGAAACTGGTGCGGAAAAAATTCCAGTCAATTTCAATCTCGGGTGCAGTCACACGCTGGGTTAATACAAAACGACTGGACGCATAGCCAATCAGTGCAATAATCACCACAGTTAAGCTAATCCAGACTAAATTGCCTGCAGATACCGAAATCACTGCACCGCCTAAAATCATCCCCAATAAAATTGCAATGGATGTACCTGACTGGAAAATTGCATTGCCCGACATCAGTTCATGCGGTTTGAGTACTTCAGGCAAAATGGCATATTTGATTGGGCCAAAAAAGGTCGATTGTGCGCCCATTAAAAATAAGGCAATCAGCAATAGCCACAAATTTCCTAAAATAAAACCAACGGTACCAATCAGCATGATGACAATTTCAAGCAGTTTGATGGCACGCACCAATTGGGCACGTTCATACTTGTCTGCTAATTGTCCTGCGGTGGCAGAAAAAATAAAATACGGCAAAATAAACAACAAGGCTGCTAAATTGTTCAAGGTGCTGACATTTGCAGATTGCTGGCTAATCAGACCATAGGTAAAGACTAAAAGCAGCGCTTGTTTATACACGTTATCATTGAGTGCGCCAAAAAATTGAGTGAGAAACGTCGGCAAAAAGCGACGACTCCTCAACAAATGTTCATTTTTTTCCATGCGTGATTAACTTCGTTTAGTTTTATTAAGAAATGTGACCACTTGATATAATTGTACAGAAAATCATGTATGATGTTTCAAGTATTTCACTAATGAAAAAATCGAACAAATAGTGTTTATACGTGGGTTGATTGGGGTTTATCCAAAAAATTAAATCAGTTTAGAGTTTTTTATGCTTGTAAATACAAACTTTAAAAAATCAGTACTGTGTTCCAGTATGCATGCAATTTTATGCTGGAATATGCCGAAAAAGCTCGGACTAAGTCTGTTTTTAGGTTTAGTTGCATCCTCAAGTTTTGCAGAAAGTCTTAAGGTATCTAACTCCAACACCCAACTCGCTGAAAATCCTACATCACTGCAGACTCCAACTACAGAAGAAGCACAAAATTTAGCTGAAGAAATTAAACAACTGGCAGCAGCACAAGGTAAAGACAGTGCCCAAGATCTACAAAAAATAGAAGAAGCTTTAGAGCAAGCGCAAACACCTGAATTTAATAGTCTAGAAATGCTGCAACAGCAACAACAGGCAGGGGCATCTTTTGCTGAATTTCAGCCTATCGAATTTGAAGACTTAGAAGATTTACCCATTGCACCTGTAGATCAGGGGCTTGCCAATGAAATTTTTCAGGTGGCAGAACAAGCCAAACAAGAAGCGATGCTAGACCGCAATGGTCAAGTGCCAGAAACGTTGGTTCAAGACGCAACACAGCAGGAGCTACTGCAAATTGATCAAGCGCCTGTAAATGTCGATCAGCTCATAACCAATATTCAGGCAGACAGTAATTTTGTAGTGGAAGCCAATCCTAACGATACCTTAATGACTGAATTGGGCTGGATGACGCAGGTCGAAAATGTCGATAAACTCGGTTTTTTCAGACGTTTACTGTATAAAGTCCGTCCACCGCGTGAGCTAAATACAGCCAAAGTGCCGCGTATTAGTGCAGATGTAGTCATTACCGCAAAAGGCGCCAATGGTACACAAAACTCAATTGGAGAGGTATCGCCCGATGCTTATCGTACAGCGGTAGATCAGTTAAGTGCCAATATTAAGGCCAAACTGTCCAGTTTTACCCAGGAGTCTTTTGCAGATTTTCCATCGGCATTGCCGCAACTGCGTACGTTGTCAAATCAGGCTGCGCAGGCGGTGGGTTTTTATAATGCCGAGTTTAAGTTTGAAAAACTCAGTGATAGCCGCGTGCGTGTGCAGGTTGTGCCAAATCCACCTGTGGCGATTAAACAGCAAAATATTGAATTTACAGGTGAAGGACAATACGAGGCACAATTTCAGGTTATTGGTGTCTTGCCTGATCAAGAAGTAGATGATGTGTTTAATCATGGTTTGTATGAGCAAACCAAAAAACGAATTACCGATGCCGCTTCAGATAACGGTTATTTTGACAGTTACTGGCGTTTGCATGACGTTAAAGTCGCTCAACCTCAAAATACAGCCGATATCAATTTACGTTATGAAACAGGCGAGCGTTATAAACTCGGAAATGTTGAATTTCGTATGAGCGATCCAAATCAAGAATTCCCTTTGGATATGGATATTCTGCAAAGTATGGTCACTTGGCAGGACAATGCTGACTATACTTTTTGGCGTGTAAATGGTTTGGCCAATAACCTCACCAACTCGCGTTATTTCAACTACACCTTAGTTGATACGATCCGTCCTGATCCTGTAGAGCATCCTTTGGAATTGCCACCTGATATTCAGGCTTTGGTCGATCAACAAAAAATCTCAGTTTACGATGCCACAGTCGTCGATCAAAAACGGGTGGCGTCATCTCAGGAAGTGACGCAATCTGTGGTGAACGATGCTGAATTTGCTGGCACAGAAGAAGGTGCGAGCAACGATAAGCTGCGCATGCTACAAGCACAGCAAGAAGACAAACAATCAGAAGAAGAACGCTTAAAACAGCAAGCACGCATAGACAAAAAAATTCCTGTGATTGTGACTTTAAATGCAGACCGCTTAAATAGTGCCGAAGTCGGTGCAGGTTACGGAACTGACACAGGCGTGCGTTTGCGTGGGCAATATCGCCGTGCCATTGTCAATAAACGTGGTCACTCTTTCGATGCCAACTTAGAGCTTTCGCAAATTCGTCAAGCCATTGATGGACGTTATAATATTCCTTATAACCATCCCTTGAATGATTATGTCGCGTTGGTTGGCGGTTATGAGCGTGAAGAACGTGACGATGTTGCACAAGGTGGCGGCTTGATGATTGAATCTGCGGTTGCAGGTGTAGACCGTGTGATTAAAAACCCAATGGGCAGTTGGCAACATACTTTTGGTTTGCGTTATCGACTGGATCGCTTAACTGAAGATGGCACTGTATTTTTGGAAAAAGTGCCTGATGCCTTTATTGCCAATGGTGATGTCGAGCAACAATCGTTATTGCTTGGCTATGAAGTTTCACGTACCGACAGTAACCGTCGTGTTAACCCAAGCAAAGGTTTTCGCCAAATTTATAAAATAGAACTGGGGAGTGAATCACTGCTCAGCGATGCAGATTTAGCCATTCTAAATGCAGGTTGGCGTTTTATTTATTCATTGGGTGAAAATGACGATCATCAGTTTGTCGGACGCAGTGACTTGGGTTATATCTACACCGAAGATTTTAATAAAGTGCCTTATAATTTGCGTTATTTTACTGGTGGTGACCAGTCTTTACGTGGCTTTGACTACAAGTCTTTAACACCACAAATTGAAGGCTTTAAAATTGGAGGTCAGGCTTTGGCGGTTGGTTCATTAGAATATAACTATCAATTTAAAGAGGGGTGGCGCGCAGCAGTATTTAGTGATTTTGGTAATGCTTACGATAAAGACTTTAGCAACGACACCGAATATAGCGTAGGTTTGGGGGTACGTTGGGCATCACCAATTGGCCCAATTCGGATTGATGTGGCTTCTGGTATTTCAGATGATAACCATCCAATCCGTTTACATTTCTTTATTGGCTCTCAACTATAAATTTAAGACTTAGAGAACATTATGGCTGAAGTTGAACAGCAACCAGAAACTCCAGTAACGCCACCTAAAAAGCGTCGAATACTCAGGAGTGTTTTACTGTCACTGCTGTTGATGCTGGTTTTATTGGTGTCCGCTTTGGTGGTGATGTTCTCAACAGACCGTGGCTCAAAGTTCTTATTAGACAGCGTATTGCAGCGCCAAGAAATTATTCATTATGAATATGAAGGCGGTAATTTATGGCGCGGGATTATTCTGCGCAATATCATCGTCAGTTTAAAACCTGTTGATGTCAAAATTGACCGTGCCGATGTCATTCTTGGTTGGCGTGCCATTTTAGATAAAGAAATCCATCTCAATCGTGCCGATGTGCGTAATCTGCGGATTTATCCGAAAGGCCCACCAAGTGATGATCCATTCAAATTCAATGAAATTCGCTTACCTTTTGTTTTGCGTTTAGATACTGCCGATGTCGATCATTTATTGATTCAAACCGCCTCTGGTACGCAGGTCGATTTTTACGATATTCATTTAAATAATGCCTTGTGGTCGGGTACAGAACTGAAATTTGAAGATTCCAATATGGATATGGGATATTTGAATGTACGCAATGCCACAGGCGATATGAAATTTGAAGGTAAATATCCGCTTAATGTGGTGGGTGATTTAAATATTCCCTCTTTACATGACAGCTTAAATATTCACGATATTAAAGTAGTAGGCAAAGGCACACTCGACACGATTCAGGCGGGTGTTGCAACAAATACGCCTGATTTGCTCACGGGATGGGTAGTGTTGCATCCAATGCGTAAGCAAGTGCCAATGTTTGGTGAGTTACAATTTAAAAACTACCGTTGGCCTATTTTGACCGAGCAGGAACTTTTTACCCAAGCAGGTGCAGCTAAATTTAAAGGCGATATCAAGCGTTTAGATATTGATGTCAATACGGATTTGAGCGGTAAACACATCCCTAAAGGTCAATATACAGGTCTGATGTATACCGATTTAGTTCATCAACTGAATATCAGTAATTTAAATGCACAACTTATGCAAGGTGCTGCCAATGTAGCGGGCATTGTCAGTTGGGATAAAAAAGTCAATTGGGATTTAACAGGACGTCTGGATAAAATTAATCCTAAAGATCCACTAATTCCTCAAGTGGTCAAAGACTTTTTACCGCCAAGTTTAGATGCCAATTTAGCATCTAAAGGTCATTTGGAAAAAGGCACACACTTAACTGCACAAGTCGATTTTGACCAATATGAAACTTGGAATTTAAAACTCGATCAAAAACCTGCGCAGGGCAAAGCGGCAAATCCGATGTTGCTTGATGTGCGCTGGAACAACATAGACCGTGCTGTGCCGTATGTGGGTTGGTTGAAAAGTGAATCGGGTGATGTGCAATTGGCCTTGGTAGAAGGTCAGCAAGATATTTTTGTGGCGAGTAAAGTCAGCACACATGAAAAAACCATTTTACCTGCGGGCATGTACCAAGCCAAATTGAATTTAAAGAATAATCGTTTAAATATTCCTAATTTTAAATTTGATACTGCAGATAGTCATTTGGCAGGCAGCGCCGTCATTGATTTACCAACTGATAAACGTCAGTTGAAATGGAATGCGGTATTGGCTGCGAAAAACTTTAATCCGCAAAGTATCAGCACCGCAGCACCTGTTAATGTGTTAAATGGGCAGTTTAAAGCCAATGGTTTTGCATTGCCGAATCAGCAAATTATTCATTTGAAAGATATTAATTTGACAGGGCGTTTGGTCAATCAAAATGAAAACGTACATTTAACTGGGCAAAGCACCATCGCTTTATTGTTCCATGATGTGAAAGCTGGTGGTGGCTTTAAAAGTTTTGCCGTGAATTATGATGGTGGGTTAAATGCCAGTGCCATTCAAGGCAGTGAAGGACATTTAAAACTAAAATTATCGGGTACGCAGGAACTAATTAAAATTAGCGACTTACGCCATAATGGTGTTGCAGGGCAAATTGTGGCGGATGGTTTGCTGCATTTGAATCAGGGGGTGAGCTGGAATTTAAACGCTTCTTTAATTCGCTTTAAGCCGCACTATTTTGTGTCCAGTGTACGTGGTGAATTATCGGGCAATATTCGCACTCAAGGTATTTGGTCAGACACTCAAAAACGGATCAACATTGAACGTCTGAATTTGGCAGGCATGCTCAATAATAAACCTGTACGTGGTACGGGGAATTTAGCCATGTTGATTGATGCTAATCAAAAAGGCTTTTTACCACAACAGTTTGAAGCCAATAATCTATTTTTGTCTTATGCCAAAAATCAGTTACAAGCAACGGGGAATGCACAAAATCTGCGTATTAAAGTCAATGCGCCTGCTTTATACGAAATCTATTCAGGTTTACGTGGACGTGCGTATGGCTATATCAATGTGCAGTCGCAGCCACGCTTACAAGCCACTGCCAATTTCGCTGTTGATCAGTTCAGTGTAAATAATATTTTCAGCGTGCGTAAATTGCGCCTACAAGGTGAATTGCCAACCTCTGAAAATACGCCAACGCTGATGACGGCATCCATGGAAAATTTACGCAGTGGCAACCGTGGCATCGAGCAAGGGCAGATTTCTTTAGCAGGTACACGTCAGGCACATATTTTAAAACTAGAAGCCGAAAATAAGCTGAGTAAGTTTTATGTACAATTGGCGGGTGGTTTAAATGCACAAAATGATTGGATGGGACAAATTCAGAAAGGAGATTTTGACTCCTTAAGAACCCACTTGGCACAGCGCCAAAACGCAGCCGTGATTTATCAACATAGAACCAGTGAGTTGTATGTTGGTGCGCATTGTTGGATGAGTCAGCAAAGCCAATTGTGTTTTGATCAACCTATTCGTGTGAGTAAAACCAAAGCCAATGCATCATTTGTGACTCAAAACTTAGACTTAAATGACTTTTCTGCATTTATGCCTGAAGGTTTGGCGATTACAGGCAAGGTTAATGGGTATGCCAAAGCGGCGTGGGCAAAAGGACAGAAGCCAAAAATTGATGCACATTTGGTCACGCGTGATGGCGTCATTGGACTTGCTGCGGACGATCCACAAGATATAGGCTCAACCTTGCGCTATGAACAAGTGGCTGTGGTCGCAAAAAGCATTGCCGAAGGCTTGAAATTACGCATAGATGTGAAAACACCTGAAATTGGTACAGGTTATGCCAATGTGCTGATTGATCCTTACACTAAAAACATGCCAATGCGCGGTGAAATTGCCTTTGATCAGGTACAACTTAAAGTTTTTAAACCGTTTATTGCCGATGTGCGCTCAATGGCAGGCATTTTGTCCTTTGCTGGCAAGATCAATGGGACTTTAACTTCACCATTGCTCACAGGTGAAATGCGCCTGAAAGATGGTGCGATCAGCATGATTTCGTTACCTGTAAATCTGACCAATGTGCAGGTCTATTCCTCTATCCGCCAAGATCAAGCCAGCATTAATGGCGCATTTAACAGCGGTGGTGGTGTAGGGCGTTTAACGGGCAGTGTGGATTGGAAAAATGATCCGCGTATTCAGTTAAATTTAAACGGTAAAGACTTATTAATTCGTCAAGCACCGCTAATTACTGCAATGATTACGCCAGATGTATCCTTAGATGTTTTACCTTTCCAGAAAAAACTGAGTTTAAAAGGACGTGTAGATGTACCTCGGGCTTTAATTTCTATGCCTGAAGTGTCTGCACCTGTGGTTAACGTGTCTTCGGATGTGCGTGTGGTACATGAAGGACAAGATCAACTGGCATTATTACGTTCAGCTCGTCCATGGGATATTCGTGCCGATCTTGAATTGAATTTGGGTGATCGGGTCATTTTCCAAGGTTTTAATAGCCGTATTCCATTGATTGGACGTTTGCATTTATCTCAACGTGGTTTAGAAACTGCGATGCGTGCCAATGGTGCGATTGGGGTCAGCCAGCGTGTGAAAATTGAAGCCTATGGACAAAGTCTGGATTTGAACCGTGCCATTGCGCGTTTTAATGGCCCAATTTCTAACCCAACTTTAGATATGGATGCCAATAAAAATGTACAGGGCAGCATGGTCGGCTTTAGAGTTACAGGCACAGCCAGCAGTCCGAACATTCAAGTGTATAACGATGCAGGCTTATCTGAACAAGAAGCATTAAATGCTTTGATTACAGGTCGTATCAATGAAGGTACCAGTGGTTTGAGTCAGACCGAAAGCTTTAAGTCAGACGTCAACAATACTATTGCAGCGGCAGGTATTAGTATGGGATTGGGTGGTACACGTGCCTTGACCAATCAA
This sequence comes from Acinetobacter sp. YT-02, assembly GCF_002412355.1. Lineage (NCBI taxonomy): Bacteria > Pseudomonadati > Pseudomonadota > Gammaproteobacteria > Moraxellales > Moraxellaceae > Acinetobacter > Acinetobacter sp. YT-02. Next base: position 94,350 of record NZ_NOZT01000001.1, on the reverse strand, counting down.
ATTGGACGTACATTCGGTTTAAGTGGTTTGGCACTTGATGCCCAAGGTACAGGCGATGATACCCAAGTCAGTTTGACGGGTTATATCACCCCAGACTTGTTTATTCGTTATGGCGTGGGGGTTTTCACACCTGTCAATAAGTTGACTTTGCGTTATCAAATGAATAAACGACTGTATTTGGAAGCTAGTCAAGCTTTAGAACGCGCCGTGGATATTTTCTATAACTGGCGCTTCTAACGGCAACTTCACTTAAAAATGCGTTCAATCAGAGCGCATTTTTTAAGCTTGTACATGGATAGTTTCGTATTTATGCAAACTTTTGATTATCATAAGCACAACAGGAGAGCTTCAATGAAAAAGATTTTGGTGGTGACTGCAGTGCTTGCATTAATGGGCTGTGCAGAAAAGAAACCCTTAACCCCTGAAGAACAATGGCAAGGCTATTGCCGAAGTGTTGGCAATGCTGCGCGTACCATCATGCTAGATCGTCAAAATGCGATTGAAAAAGAACGTGCGATTGAGCATGCCAATAAAATTGAAGATGACATTACTCGTAATTTTATTTTAGAGATTATTGAGCAAGTCTATGCATTGCCACTTGAAGAAATTAATGGTGATGTTGATGCGGCACGTGAAAAAGTCCGTACGCAATTTACTGAAAAATGTATCGCGACACCGCATGATAAAATGCCTGATTACAAGCCGTTCTAAAAGAACGGTTTTTTTATGAATTAAAATTGAAATATGTTTTGTACTTCTACTATCTTTTATCAAAAAATAGCCTAAGTGAATCAAACGTCTAAAACTAAAATAAATAACAAATAAATTGTGACAAGTTCTAAATCTTAAAACTGGCAAAGCTTATCTTTTTCATGAATAATTAAAAACATAACAAAAACAGTAGGAGCGCATAATGGAAGTGGTTGCTTACCTGCATAATGCAGATTTGCTCTTAGAAGATGAACAAGGTGTCGCGGTAATTGGCGGCAGTCATTATGTTTTAAGTTTAGGTGATCGGGTGTATTTACGTCAGCAAATTGATGCACCTGCAAAGATATATCAAGTTCAAATTTCATTTACCAGTGCAGAACACTGTATGCTGCATGAAGATGAAATTCAACTCAAGTTTGAAGGTAGTCGCGAACAATTACAGCACTATCTTCAAGCCACAACAGTACACTAAGGTGGAATATCATTCATTCATTAGAACAGGCAACATGAGTGTTGCCTTTTTTACGAGTTAAACTTTAGGCGAAAAGTTAGTGTACATACAGACAAAGTTAAAATTAAGTCGTGTTTTGTCTGTAAATTGAACAATATGCGCATCATTTAGTTATAAAATAATGGGCATCACAAAGAAACACTCTAGTTGCATTAACTTTTAACTGGAAGTTTAGTAAAATTTTGCAGTCCATATTGTTTGTGATGCTTTAAAAGCAGGAATTCACAAATAATTTTTTAAAAAAGAGGAATAACACCGTGCTAGAAGCTTACCGCCAACACGTTGAAGAACGTGCCGCACTCGGAGTCCCACCGAAGCCACTTGATGATGTGCAAACAGCTGCATTAGTTGAATTATTAAAAAATCCACCAGCAGGCGAAGAAGCTTATTTGGTTGATTTGATTGAAAACCGTGTACCTGCAGGTGTTGACCAAGCGGCATACGTTAAAGCTGCTTTCTTAGCTGCTGTAGCAAAAGGTGAAGCAACCTCTCCACTCGTTTCTAAAGAGCGCGCAGTTTACTTACTAGGTACAATGCTTGGTGGTTATAACGTAGCACCTTTAGTAGAGCTTTTAGACAATGCTGAATTGGCTGGCTTAGCAGCTGAAGCATTGAAAAACACTTTGCTTGTATTTGATGCGTTCCATGACGTAGCAGACAAAGCAAAAGCAGGTAACGAAAACGCGAAAGCAGTTTTACAATCTTGGGCTGATGCTGAATGGTTCACTAGCCGTAAAGATGTACCTGAAGAAATCAAACTTACAGTGTTTAAAGTTACTGGCGAAACCAACACTGACGACTTGTCACCTGCACAAGACGCATGGAGTCGTCCAGACATTCCATTGCACGCAAATGCAATGTTGAAAAACGTACGTGATGGCATCAACCCAGAAGTTCCTGGTGAAGTTGGTCCATTAAACCAAATCAAAGACCTTATCGCGAAAGGCAACCAAGTTGCTTACGTGGGTGACGTTGTTGGTACAGGTTCTTCTCGTAAGTCTGCAACTAACTCTGTACTTTGGTTCTTCGGTGATGAAATCGCGCACATTCCAAACAAAAAAGATGGCGGCTACTGCTTAGGTGGTAAAATTGCGCCAATCTTCTTTAACACAATGGAAGATGCGGGTGCTTTACCAGTAGAAATCGACGTTTCTAATATGAACATGGGTGATGAAATCACTCTTAAAATCGACCATGCTGCTGCTAAAGTAACAGCGTTCAAAGACGGCGCACAAATCGCTGAATCTGAACTTAAAACTCCAGTGCTTCTAGACGAAGTACGTGCAGGCGGTCGTATTAACTTGATCGTTGGTCGTGGTTTGACAGCTAAAGCGCGTGAAGCTTTAGGTCTTGCACCATCTACTTTGTTCCGTACTCCAGTACAACCTGAAAACACAGGCAAAGGCTTCACTCAAGCTCAAAAAATGGTAGGTCGCGCTTGTGGTCTTCCAGAAGGTCAAGGTGTTCGTCCAGGTACTTACTGCGAACCTAAGATGACTACTGTTGGTTCTCAAGATACAACAGGTCCAATGACACGTGACGAATTAAAAGATTTAGCTTGTTTAGGTTTCTCTGCAGACTTAGTAATGCAATCTTTCTGTCACACAGCTGCGTATCCAAAACCAGTTGACGTTCAAATGCAACACACGCTTCCTGACTTCATCATGAACCGTGGTGGTGTTTCTTTACGTCCAGGTGACGGTATTATCCACTCTTGGTTAAACCGTATGCTTCTTCCAGATACAGTAGGTACTGGTGGTGACTCGCATACTCGTTTCCCAATTGGTATTTCTTTCCCGGCGGGTTCTGGTCTTGTAGCGTTCGCTGCAGCAACTGGTGTTATGCCACTTGACATGCCTGAGTCTGTACTTGTGAAGTTCAAAGGTAAAATGCAGCCTGGTATCACTTTACGTGACCTTGTACATGCGATTCCTTACTACGCAATTAAAGAAGGTGACTTAACTGTAGAGAAGAAAGGTAAGAAAAACATCTTCTCTGGTCGTATCTTAGAAATCGACTTAACAGAAATGGAAACTGACTTAACAGTTGAACAAGCATTTGAATTGTCTGATGCTTCTGCTGAGCGTTCAGCTGCAGGTTGTTCTATCACACTTTCTGAAGAGAAAGTTGCTGAATACCTTCGTTCAAACATCACCATGCTTAAGTGGATGATTTCTGAAGGTTATGGCGATGCGCGTACTATGGCTCGTCGTGTTGAGAACATGGAAAAATGGTTAGCGAACCCATCACTTCTTAAAGCTGATGCTGACGCTGAATACACTAAAGTGTATGAAATTGACCTTGCAGACATCAAAGAACCAATCCTTTGCTGCCCGAACGACCCAGATGATGCAAAACTTCTTTCTGACGTTCAAGGCGACAAAATTGATGAAGTGTTCATCGGTTCTTGTATGACAAACATCGGCCACTTCCGTGCTGCTGGTAAGTTATTAGACAAAGTTCCTGGTGGTTCTTTATCTACTCGTCTATGGTTAGCGCCTCCAACTCGTATGGACGAGCGTCAACTTATGGAAGAAGGCTTCTATAACACTTACGGTAAAGCGGGTGCGCGTACAGAAATGCCAGGTTGTTCATTATGTATGGGTAACCAAGCACGTGTAGCACCGAACACAACTGTAGTATCTACTTCTACACGTAACTTCCCGAACCGTTTAGGTCAAGGTGCAAACGTTTACTTAGCTTCTGCTGAGCTTGCATCTGTTGCAGCGGTACTTGGTAAGTTACCAACACCAGAAGAATACCAACAGTACGCTTCTCAAATCGACAGCATGTCTGCTGACATCTACAAGTACTTGAACTTTGACCAGATGGAAAGCTACACAGACGCTGCTGCGAATGTAGACACCAAGAAAATTGCTGCTGCTCAGTTGACCTAAGTTAGGAAAAGCAAACGCAAGAGCAAATCTATGATTTGTTCGAGTGTTGAGCGATAAGCAAGATCAAATAAGGGCTGATTATTCAGCCCTTATTTTTATGCGTAAAATTTCAATCTAATAATGAATGACATTTAAAACAGCATAGATTGTGATATTTCAGCTTGCCTAACTGATTTAAAAATAGGGGTGCAAGCTATGAAATAAATTAGAATTTAACTTATTAAAACAATATAAATTTGCCTATCAATACCGTTTGTCATAAAATAATGTAAACTGCGTCACAAAATATGGTGGATTAATGCTGGTATTCAATTTTAATTATAATTTTTGGTAAAAACTTTATTGAAATGAACTACTTATTTTTAATTTTAATGAAATTGGATATTTTTTAATAACTTACTATAATGATTGTAAAATTATGTAATTAAAATGTGTCATATTATTAATGCATTGACCAATTAAAAAAATTTTGCGTCTCTCTTTAAATATGAAACTGGGTTGTTTTTATGAATTTAATAGAAACAGTTTTTGACTTTAAAGCGCTTTCAATGCAGCAGCAATCGTATTTTTTTGAAAAAATTTATCAATTCGATCAAAAAATCTTTCCAAATTCGAGTTTAGAAGAATTTAAAGCCTTTGTTTATGACCCCGATGCAATCGCAGTCACGGTTATTCAATATCATGATCGAGATCAAGTGGTTGGGCAAAATGTTATTCCTTTTATTTTGATTCATTATAATGAACAGCCTATGCATGTGGTCAATTCACGAGCGGGTTTTTTGTCTGAATATCAAAAACAAAATTTGACGATTCCAAGTGCAGTCAAAGCCATGTTGAATCGACGCTTAAAAAATCCATTTATTCCATTGTGGTTTGTGATTAGCATTAATCAACCGAAGATTTATTCTTTGTTTGCTTCGCGTTCTAAAAGTTTTTTCCCAAGAGTCGGGAAAACTATGCCTAAGGAATATCATGAAGTTTTGCAGCTTATGGCGGCACGGTATCCTGAAATTCAAAAGCGCGGTGAAGGCGTATATGTGCATGAAACTCATTCTCCAGCACGAAGTTTTGAGCAACTGATGCATTTGAGAATTCCGCAAGATGTACATTCCAATTTCTTTTTGCAGCACGCGCCTGATTATTTTGATGGTTGGGGCATTATGTGTATTTGTAAATTAGACGGTAAAACTTTATCTGAAACGGCACTCAATTTAGCACTAAACAGAAAAGTGGATTAGGTGCTTATCACATCGAAAAACTGTAATCCTCTGTACGTATCCTGTTGACTCTATACTGCAGTAGATGATGAATTTGGGCAGTGATGGGGTGTAACCATCATCTTCACCAAAGTTTTATTGAGTGAAATAATGATCTTGATGTTTGCAGTTGCGACAAAATAAGGACACATAATTTTCTGCGTCATAATCGACAGTCAGTTCATCCGATCCGCAGTGCATACAGCGTTTAAGTGAATAAAATTTAAGTCGTGCTTCAATTTTTCGCCAAGAACGCCACACAGGTTGAAAGAAAATCCTTTCGTCATAACCCAAAAAGCGGAAGAATAAAATTTCGCTCATATAGCTGAAAGGCAAATTAGGCGGGCGTGGCAGGGTAGAGGTCTCCCATTTTTCAGCCACTGACCGTTCTCGGTATTGCTGCACAGTCTTTTTCAGTAAATTGGTATTAATAAAGTTTTCATTACGCGGTTTGAGTGCTTTTTGTTGGTATAAAAATTCCAAAGCAGTTTGCACCAAGTAATAAATTTGCCCAACCGCCAAGACATCTAAAAGTCGGTAGCAAAAGCTCTGAAAACTATGGTTGCCCGCAATTTGTATTCCCCAAGTCCGACAATAAAATTGCATAAACTGCACAATCTCTTGATACAGCAATAAATACAGCGCATCTTTGACTTCATCTGCTGTTTTGAACGGTGTGCCCATACTCAGATTTTCATAAAACCAATAACGTAATTGTTGTGCAATGCTGAATAAGCTTGGTTCAGAATAACCATCTAAACGGACATTGATATAATATTGCTGCGCATTTTCGGCAAAATCTTTGGCAATTAATATTTGCTCTTTTAGCAAATGTTTGATCATGCCGTGCTGGAAAAAATAGTTGGGGGTAATATTTAAATACTTGATTTTTTCCCAATCTATAAATTCTTCATGTGGAATATGTTCCTGTGCATGCTGATCTAAAATACTCAATAAAAATAATTTATCTATAAAACGCAGCTGATTTAATTCGCGTTCAGGTGCATCCTGTTTTTTGAATTTTTGTTGTTCTTGCAAGCGGGTTTCCGCCATGATTTTTTTGCGTTGTTGGGTACAGCTTGCGCAATGACAGTTTTGTTGTTGGCTATTTTGAAAGATGCGATGTTCACAATGACTACATTGGTGAAAATTTAATTCCTGCTCATATTGTTCTGCTTCTACCCAATACATAGATGCCTGACACAAAGGGCATAATGTGCTTTCATCTAATTGTTTTTGCAGAATTTGTAGCATTGTGAAATAGAAGCTCAAGTAAATCGTGATATGTCATTATACATGGCTTGTGTACTGAAAAGTGGAAGCTTCTGTGCTTTTGATCATCATCAAAATTAGCCTGTGTTGGTCGTATTTGAAGTGAAGTTGCATATCAAAATATTAAATTTACGCGTAATAGCAATACAGGTATTGATTTAAACAGTCTGCTTTTATGTTACTTGTACAGGATTAATCCAGATAGGATTGAAAAGCTTGGGTTGAGCGCCCATATAAATCAGCATTGTTGAATAAGACTGAAATAGATTGTGCGCAGACAGATGTTGAAAGTTGTCGTATGATCATTGCAACTTTACAAAAACAAGCGCATCGCCACAAAGAATGAGGACAAGATGAATATTGCAGCAAATCCTATGGTTGAAGCCAGCCAAACTATCTATTTAAAAGACTATCAAAAACCTTCATTCTTGGTAGATGCTGTAGAGCTAGATATTCAAGTCTATGCAGATTACACCCAAGTGGGTGCAACATTGAAAATGCAGCGTCAGACTGCAGGCGATTTGGTGTTATTGGGCCGTGATTTAGAATTGAAATCTATTATTTTGAATGGCACGGAATTATCGGAAAGTGACTATCAATTAGATAGTGAGCAGCTTCGCATTGCAAATGCACCTGATCAAGTCACGTTAGAAACCATCGTGATCATTCATCCTGAAAGCAATACGCAACTTGAAGGCTTATATCAGGCAAGTTCTGATTTATTTGTTACCCAAAACGAGCCTGAAGGTTTCCGTAAAATTACCTTCTATCCTGACCGCCCAGACGTATTGTCGGTATTTACCACACGTGTTGAAGCCGATAAAAAATATCCTGTGTTATTGGCAAACGGCAACTTGTTAGAAACAGGTGAAGCAGGCGAAGGTCGTCATTATGCGATTTGGCAAGACCCGACCAAAAAGCCAAGCTATTTATTTGCTTGTGTGATTGGCGATTTGGCAGTCATGAAAGACCATTATGTGACATCTGAAGGGCGTAATGTTGCACTGGAAATTTATGCAGAAGAAAAAGACATTCCAAAATGCAAAATTGCTATGCAAGCGTTAAAACATTCGATGCGTTGGGATGAAGAACACTATGGTCTGCCGTATGATTTAGATAATTATATGATTGTAGCGACCAGTGCCTTCAATATGGGCGCAATGGAAAATAAAGGTCTGAATATTTTCAATACGTCATGTGTATTGGCCGATGAAGAATACACCACAGATGCCGCAATTATGCGCGTACAGTCCGTGATTGCGCATGAATATTTTCATAACTGGACAGGTAACCGTATTACTTGCCGCGATTGGTTCCAGTTGTGTTTAAAAGAAGGTTTAACGGTGTTCCGTGACCAATCTTTCTCTGAAGATTTACAGTCTGCCGCAGTACAGCGTATTGATGATGTGGCGGTGCTCAAAGCACATCAATTCCCCGAAGATTCTGGCCCGTTATCGCACCCGCCACGTCCAGATCATTTTGTAGAAATTAATAACTTCTATACCGCAACAGTCTATGAAAAAGGTGCGGAAATTAACCGCATGATGTCGACTTTACTCGGTAAAGAAAAATTCCGTAAAGGTAGTGATGAATATTTCCGTCGTCATGATGGACAAGCAGTCACGGTTGAAGATTGGGTCAATGCTTTAAGCGCAGGTTCAGGTGTCGATTTATCTAATTTCCTGACTTGGTACAATCAACCAGGCACACCAAAGCTTGAAGTGCAGGGCGAATACGATGCGGCTGCGCAGGTTTATCGTTTAAATTTAAAACAAAGTCTGAAAAGCAATGCCAAATATCCAAACTTAAAAGCATTGCCTATTCCTGTTGCATTGGCATTGTTCAATGCAGAAACAGGCGAGCAATATATTTTGCAGTCTGAAGCTTTGGTTGAAAACTCAGTAAAAGATGGTGTGTATTTGTTTGATCAGGCACAAGCAAGTATTGAATTTAGCGGTATAACTGCGCATCCCGTTGTTTCTTTATTGCGTAATTTTTCTGCACCTGTGAATTTAGAATTTAACTATTCTAATGATGAATTGGCATTTTTAATGCAGCACGAAACCAATGGCTTTAACCAGTGGCAGGCGACTCAGACTCTATTGGAACGTATTTTATTGGAAGAACATGCAGCAGATACTTATTTGCAAGCCATGAAAAACACAGTACCTGCTTTAATTGAAAAAGATCCTTTGTTGGCATCACGTATTTTTGATGTACCTTCTGAAGGCTATTTGGGCAGCCGTATTGATCAAAATTATCAACCTGAAAAAATTCAGCAACAACGCAATGCGCTGTTAGATACATTGGCGCGCGAACTTGGTGCATTCTGCAAAGAAACCTATTTAAGCCTTGATCCAGACATGCAGCAAGATTTCTCTCAGGCAATGGGTGTACGTGCTTTAAAGAATATCATGTTGGCGTTAATGGCACGTCAGGGCGATGCCGAAGCGTTTGAGCTGGCAAAGCAGCAATACCAAACAACTCGAAATATGTCTGAGCGTTTAGGGGCATTGCGTGTCTTGGTGTGGAATGATGCACCGCAAGCCAAAGCTGCTTTGGAAGATTTTTATACACGTTTTAAAGATGAAGCTTTAGCACTTGATCAATGGTTTATGGTTCAAGCTTCACATCCAAAAGCGACAGCTGAAACCATTCAGGCTTTAACTGCACATCCTGATTATGATTTGGGTACACCTAACCGTATTCGTTCAGTCAGTGGTGGTTTAAATAGCAACCCTGTGAATACATGGAGTTTTGGTGTTCAGCATTTTATTGACTTAGCCAAGTATTTAGATGAGAAAAACCCAATTGTAGGTTCGCGTTTATTGCAGGTGCTGTCGCGTTGGTACACTTTGGCAGAGCCACAACGTAGCCAAGTGCAAGCAGCGTTGCTAAGTTTGCAGTCTGTGGTGAAATCTAAAAACGTGGTTGAAACCCTAAATAGTATGTTAGAGGTTTAAGTTAAAAAACTAAAAGCCATTTCATCAATTCGTTGAAATGGCTTTTTTGTGGCTGGAATACATTAAAAATAATCTAGCTTAGTCACAGCGAATTTGATATTCATTTTTATAGTTGGTGTAAGTTTCATTTAATTCAGCAAGTAATTTTTTCTCGTTATATTGCCGATCTTCAGGTTTAGAATTTTTAAGTACAATTGGCATATATTCATGTTTGTAAATCTGCGTATATTCTTCACAAATAATATGTTTGCGCTCATCTGCAGAATAGTTATCTAAATCGCGAAGCAAGATTTCATTCATTTTGGTATTGATGAGATCGAGTTCATCAAACATGCTTGGGGCTTGATCTGACGGTTGGGATGGGGAACAGCCGAAAGTGATAAAGCTACATATCAGAACGTAAACCCACTGCTTCACATTGACCCCAATGATAAAAAATCAAATTTATATTATAGCCTTAAAAGCGTAAAATTTAAGTGAATAGTCAGTTTTATTGGCAGTGAAATCAATTGAATGACAGTGTGTCGATTTTGTGTATTTAGACAATATGGCTGACTTGGGAAATGCAGTTTTATGTGTTAGTTTTGATGAAAATGAATGTTTTTCTGCGCTGAATTTCTGCAGATGAGTATCTAAAAAATCACGAAAAATTGAGGCATGAAATGGCTAAACATTATGACTATTTGGTAATTGGGGCAGGAAGTGGTGGTATTGCTTCGGCCAATCGCGCGGCGCAATATGGTAAAAAATGTGCATTAATTGAAGTTGCAGATTTGGGCGGGACTTGTGTCAATGTGGGGTGTGTGCCTAAAAAAGTGATGTGGTATTCTGCGCAAATCGCCGATGCTATTCAAAAATACGGCCCAGATTATGGTTTTAATACTGAATTAAAATCGCATGATTGGAATACGTTAATTCAAAATCGTCAAGCTTATATTCAGCGTATCCATGCATCGTATCAATCAGGTTTAGCTAAAAACAATGTTGATGTGATTCAGGGCTTTGCTCGTTTTGTAAATGAAAAAACAGTTGAAGTAAATCAGCAGCAATACACTGCAGATCACATTTTAATAGCCACAGGAACTGAGCCAACACGTCCAGATATTGAAGGGGCAGAGCTAGGAATTGATTCAAACGGTTTCTTTGAATTGCAACAATTACCAAAACGCACGGCAATTGTCGGTTCGGGTTATATTGCCGTAGAGTTAGCAGGTGTTTTAAATGGGTTGGGTTCAGAAGTTGGATTGTTTATTCGTAAACAATTGCCGCTGCGTAGTTTAGATCAATTTTTAGGTGAAACATTACTTGAATGTATGCGTGATGAACATATCCAAGTGCATACGCAAGCCATTCCAAAGAAAGTCACTCGCCAAGCGGATCAGTCTTTGTTATTACATCTTGAAGATGGTTCACAGCATGAGGTCGATTGTCTGATTTGGGCAGTTGGACGTAAACCAAATACACAAGCATTGAACTTGGCTGCTGCAAATGTGCAGATTGATGAAAAAGGATATATCGCAGTAGATCAATTCCAAAATACCAGCCAAGCAGGTATTTATGCGGTGGGCGATATTATTGGAAAAATTGAGCTGACACCCGTTGCTGTTGCCGCAGGACGTAAATTGTCTGAACGTTTATTCAATCACAAACCAAATGAATATTTAGATTATCAAAATGTTGCCACGGTGGTCTTTAGTCATCCGCCTATTGGTACGGTGGGTTTAAGTGAAGCGCAAGCCATTGAACAGTTTGGGCAAGATCAGGTCAAAGTCTATCAATCTTCTTTTACCTCAATGTACACGGCTGTAACTCAGCATCGTCAAGTGTCTAAAATGAAATTGGTCTGCGTTGGTGATGAACAGAAAGTCGTGGGCGTGCATGGTATTGGCTATGGCATGGATGAAATTTTGCAAGGTTTTGCAGTCGCGGTCAAAATGGGCGCGACCAAGCAAGATTTTGACAATACTGTCGCAATTCATCCAACTGCTGCAGAAGAATTTGTGACTATGCGCTAATGGAGTAGCGTAGTCGCACACAAAGAGTATGGGTTAAAAAAATCCATACTCTTTTTTATTTTTGAAATTTGTAGATAAAAAATCAGAAGATAAACGTCAGAAAGATAAAGTTTGTTATCGTTATTTAGTTAGCCTAATAAGAAACCCACCGAAGTGGGCTTGTGCGATCAAACACCATCCATTGTGTCTGGGGTAGATTATCTCACGAAAATGATTAAGGTTTGATTAAGAAATTTTTGTTTTATTAAGTTTATCTTTACAACTTTGTAGTCCATGCTGCAAAGACTTTAAATCTATGTTATAATATAACTTGTACAATAAAAATATCTCTATTCTCTCGTAGTTATTCATCATCATGCTGTGCTGCATTTATTTTCTATGCACTGCAAATTAAGTGTGATGAATGTTGTTGTATTAAAAACTATGCTCAAAATTTTAATTTGAGCTTGATTTGTAAGTTATAAATGAATTGGTGTAAATATTGAAAAAAATGCAAACAATGCTTGCGAAAGCAGTGAATGGTCGCGAAATTATGGTGTCTTTGGTGGCATCAAAGAAAAAGCAAAATACCCGTGATGGTTTTAAATGGGTCGAAGTCGGAAAACATGTGTTGTTGGAATGTGGTCAGGAAATTGAACTGAATTTAGATGGTCGCAGTTTTTATACCGATACGCATGAAATGTTCCGTTTACCGCATCGGGTTAATTAAGTTTTGGTCTGAAATGAATATTCAACCTAGCTAAACTGGATTGCATAATATGTAATTTAGAAAAGCTTTTAAAAGTTTTATCCAGAAAAATCCCGTTCATTGGCGAACGGGATTTTTTTATTTTATCTTTTACTGTGGCAGAGCACAGTTGGTAATGAATTAAACCTTAACAATCAAAACAGGAACAGGAGACTGAGTCAGTACGTTTTGGGCAACGCTACCGAGCATCATCTTTTTCACTCCAGTACGGCCATGCGAACCCATAATAATCAGGTCAGCACCAATTTCATTGGCAATTTGTACAATCCCTTCAGAGGCTGCAACACCGCGGATAATTTTGGTATCTACCGAAATACCTTCACGGCTAAAGGATTGCTGAATTTCAGCCAAACGATTTTGTGCATTTTGTTCAGCCTGCATGAAATAATCGGTAATTGCTGGTGCAACTTTGTAGAAGTCCACGCCTACAAAAGGATCAACTGCAATTACACTCATAATAGTAACAGGGCAATTTAGATCTTTTGCCAATGAAAGTGCTTGTTCGGCTGCAGCATAAGACATAGGTGACTCATCTACTGGAACAAGTAAGTGTTTATAAGTTGTCATGGCAAATCCTTATTAAAAATTTATGATGAAAATATGGCTTAAAATAGTGATTAAGCTTTAACTACAAGCACAGGTAATTCTGTATGACGTAATACGTCTGTGGCAAAGCTACCCAATAATAATTTTTGGAAACCTTTACGACCATGTGAACCCATCACAATCACATCGGCATTTAAGTCTTTCGCAGTTTTGATTACACCTTCAGCAGATACCAAACCCTCAACCACGCGAGTTTCTGCATTTACACCCACTGCTTTCGCAATTTCATCTGCTTCTTTTAATGCCTTTTGTGCATTGGCTGTCGCTTGCACAAAGTATTCTTTCATAATGGCAGATGAATAATTATAGTAAAAGTCAGAATCAGTAAATGGGTCTTCCGCAACAAGGCTAATTAAGGTGAGTTTACTGTTAAATACTTTGGCAATTTCAGCTGCATGTTTGACCGCTGAAAAAGAAATTTGTGAACCATCTACAGGGACTAAAATATTTTGGTACGACATGCGGGTAACTCCAGAAATTATGATTATTCGCCTTACACTTTATTGATAGCATATAGTCTATATAGGTTCAATTTAAAATCTGAAAAAAGATTGATAATTCATTTAATTACCCGCCAAATTTGCTGAAAGAAAAGATAAGCTGAAGATGATGAATTTACTCAACTCAACGGCAAAGCTATACGATAAAATAAGATGCTAAATTTGCAAAAATAAATAGACCTTCATAATTTAATTTTAAATTACTTGGGTTTGAATTGGGCGTATGAATCTTGAGGGAAATGTGGTTTGAAAATAATTTAGATGTTGCTGTGTTTTATGTTGTTAAGTGCTTGTCAAACCACGCAGCAGAACAGTCGAATCATTGCTAGTGCATTTAATCTCACCACAGGCTTGCAGCAAAAAATCATCGATCGCTATGCACCCAAAAACATACAAGTGCAACATGATATTGTGTATGCCACGCAGCCCAATTTGAGTTTTGACTTGTATCAAGACAGTCAATTGCAAGATTTAGCTGCACCCCCGACAATTGTCTGGATTCATGGTGGTGGCTGGATTGCAGGTTCAAAAGCCCACGCACGTGGCTATTTTAAATTATTAGCCGCGCAGGGCTTTAATGTAATTGCCGTACAATATCAATTTGCCCCGCATGCAACTTATCCTACTCAGTTGCAACAAATTGATCAGGCTTTAAATTACATCACGCAACATGCAGAAAAATATCAGCTTAATCCACAACAATTATATTTAGCAGGCGATTCTGCAGGGGCGAATTTAGCCAGCCATTATGCCGCATTATTGAGTAATCTAGCATTTGCACAGCAGTCTAATTTACAGCCGACTATTCAGCGCAAACAACTTAAAGGGCTGATTTTGCACTGCGGGATTTATGATCTAAAAGCGTTTGTTGAAACTGCGCCAGATGAAATGAATATCGTAGAGTGGGGTGTTTATAATTTGGTGCAGGCTTACACGGGAGATCGGAAACAGGACAGAGAATTTCTGAAGAATATTTCGCCTATTCAACATTTAACGGCAAACTATCCTGCGGTATTTATCAGTGGTGGTAACAAAGACTTTTTAACAGAAACTCAATCTATGCCGATGCTGCATGCATTACAGCAACAGCAAATTCCTGTGACGACAGCATTTTATCCAGATACAAAAGCATGGTTAATTCACGAATATCAATTTTTTATGCACCAAAAAGAAAGCCAGCAAACTTTTGCTAAAACAGTAGAATTTATCCGAAGCACAGCAGACCCTAATGTATCGCGCATACAATAAATCAATACGATGCTTCAGAAAAAAGTGTTTTTTAACTGCTTAAGTTATTTAGCTTTTGCTTTGTTTAAACTTTAAAACTGCCAAAACCACACAACCAAAAATCAGTCCCCAAAATGCAGAACCAATACCAAAAAACTGCACCCCAGAAGCACTAAATAAAAAGGTCAATAAAGCGGCTTCACGCTCTGCAACGTGCTGAAAGGCGAGGGCGATGTTGTGTCCAATAGTGCCAAGCAGTGCAATTCCTGCCAAAGCAGTAATAAAAACAGCTGGGAATGACATCAACAAACTGGTGAGCGTTGCAGCAAAGATCCCCATCAAGATATAAAACAAACCGCAGCTAATTCCCGCAATATAGCGTTTACTGGCATCGGGATGCGATTGATCATCTAAGCTAATAGCAGCACTGATGGATGCGATATTGACACTAAAACATCCAAATGGCGCGAAAATCGCTTGTGCTGTGCCTGTCCAACCAATTAAGTGACGTACATTCGGGTTAAAGCCATAGCTTTTGATCATGGCAAGACCGGGCAAATATTGCGACGCCATATTAATGACAAACAAAGGCAGGGCTAAACCTAAAATAGCAGACCAACTTAATTCAGGTTGCATCCAAACTGGTTGTGCAATACTCCATTGCACACTCGGCATTTGAAATTGTAAGAAGATTGGGCATAACGCGACACCAATCAATACAGTTAAAACAATGCTATAACGTGGGCTAAATCGTTTTGCCAATACATAAGCCGCCAATAAAGACAAAATAAATGCCCATGCTTCTTGCAGACTGGTAAATAGGGCAATTCCAAATTTAAGCAGCACACCTGCCAACATGGCGCTGGTTAAACTCTGTGGAATATAAGTCAGTACCTTTTCAAAAATACCTAAAAAGCCAAGCACTGCTGTGAGTACGCCACAAAATAAAAATGCGCCAATTGCTTCGTGTAAGCTATAACCGCTGCCCGTGGCGATAATCAGTGCCAAGCCTGCGGTAGACCATGAGGTCGCCACAGGATATTTAAATTTCCAAGATAAAATCAGCCCGCTTAGACCAATACCTAAACCCAACGCGCAAAACCAAGAGCTGATTTGCTCAGCACTTGCGCCTAAAATTTGTGCTGCCTGAATGACTAAAACCGCGGAAACACTAATACCGACCAAGAAGGTAATAAAACCTGCAAATACTGCAGGCACAGAGAAGTCATTTAAAAGTTTTTGCATGCTTTCTTAGACATATTTTCTATAATTTATGAACAGATCATACACATTTGAACAAATAGTCAAAAGTGTTTTTTATACTTTTTTTATAGCGTTGAGCTTGCCAGTCTAAAGCCAAAACCGCAGAACAAAATACCAATGCTTGCAACGCAAATGGCTGCAATTTTATAGCGTTGATTGAAATAACTGGCTAATTTGACTCCTGAAAAAATCAAGATAGATAAATAACCCATGCTAATGATTTGTAGGACGATGGCTAAAACAGCAAAGCTCAGCATCGGGTAGGTGTAATCAGGATTGACGAATTGCACAAAAAAAGACAAATAAAACAAAATTGCTTTTGGGTTAATAACGCTAATCATTAAAGCAGTTCGGTAGGGATGAACCCGTTCAGTTGTATTGCTCGTTGCTGTTGTAGAAAGATTGGCGTGCGAAGTTCTGGTTTGTGGAAACCATGTTTTATAGGCTGCAATCAGTAGTTTAATACCTAAATAGCCTAAGTAGAGCGCACCAACTACTTTTAATAAGGTGAATAGCCATGGAAAAGCATGCAATAATGAGGCTGCCCCTAAAATGGTGCACACAATTAAAATCAGATCACCCGTAAATACACCGAAAGCAGCTGCATAGCCTGTGCGTATCCCAAAGCGTGAAGCCACTGACATGACATAGAGTGAGTTTGGGCCAGGCAAGAGCACAATTAAGGTTGTGCCAATTATAAAAGTGCTGAGGTCACTAATACCAAACACGCAAACTCACCTAAATAAAAACCGATGTTGCAGTATAACAACATCGGTTTTGTGGCTTAGTAAAAATTTTGGAATTTTACTGGGATAGGTTAAAGCTTAAGCTTTAATCTCTGCATCTAAGCCGAAAGACTGGCGTAATAGGGTGGCAAGTTGATCACGCGCTTTAATAAAGCCATCAATGCCGCCTTGTAACAATTGGAACGCCATCAAATCTGCCTCAAGTTGCGCTTTGAATTGTTCCTTTTCAATTGCTGCCAGTGGTTCAGCTTGAACTTGAATGGCATTGCTTGATAACGCTGCAGCGACTTCTCGTTCATCAGCTTCTAGTTCTGCCAATAAATTTGGTGCAACGGTCAATAAATCACAACCAGCTAAAGCCAAAACCTGATCAATACTACGGAAACTCGCGCCCATAATTTCAGTTTGTACTTGGTGCTGTTTATAGAATTGATAAATCTTCTTCACCGAAAGTACACCCGGATCTTTCTCTATAGGGTAGTACATGACATTTTCAGCTTTTTTATACCAATCTAAAATACGACCCACAAATGGTGAAATCAACGTCACTTTGGCATCTGCACAAGCATGTGCCTGATGTAAACCAAACAATAAGGTTAAATTGGTGTGAATGCCTTCGGCTTCCAACACTTTCGCCGCTTGAATGCCTTCCCATGTCGATGCAATCTTAATCAAAATGCGGTCTGAATGAACACCATAAGCTTGGTACAGTGCTAAAAGTTCTTTGGCTTTGGCAATGGTCGCATCAGTGTCATAAGACAAAGAAGCATCCACCTCAGTCGAAACACGACCTTCAATCAGCTTTAAAATTTCTACACCAAATTTGACCGTTAAAATATCAATGCTGCGCTCAACCAATAGATCATTTGTATAACCTTCAGCTTTGGCTTGCTCAAATGCAGCTTCAATCAACGCTTTATTTTCAGGTTGATTTGCAGCCGCCGTAATGAGTGATGGGTTGGTGGTCGCATCCAAAGGACGAAACTTTTCAATCGCAGCCAAGTCACTACTATCTGCAACAATGGTGGTTAAGTTTTTTAGTTGATTTAAGGCTGTCTGTGTCATTCGAGATCTAGTTCTTAGGTTATTGCTTATACATTCAGTTATATCACAAACAGCTTTTAACCCAAGTACCAAGTAAGAGGGTTTGTGGATTATTTACCAGTTTTTCTCAGATTTCGGACGTGATTAATCAAAAAATGAGCAGCAGCGCCCAATTGATGTTCTCGGCTCCAGACCAAATCGACAAAATATTCAAATTTTGGGGTGAAATCTAGCAGCTGTAAAATTTTTAATTCGTGTTGTAGTTCAGGATGTTCATTCAGCATTTCCAAGGGCAAGACACCCCAGCCTAAACCCTGCTTAATCATACTGCAGGCAGAATGATGATTATCGGTACGCCAATAGTGCTTAGAAAATAACAACTCGGGTTTAATCTGCCGATCACGGCTCGCCACTACAATTTGCCGATTTTGTAAAATCTGTTCAAAACTGACTTGATCAGATTCAGCCAGCGGTGAATGTCGGGCAGCGACAGGCACTAAAATTTCACGTTTTAATTCCACAAATTGTTCACTGCTTTGTAATTGTTCGCGTTCAAACATAAAGGCCAAGTCCGCTGCTTGAGTCATGAGTAAATGCAGTGCATCTTCTTGTGGCGCAGAGAAAATATTGATCTGCAATTCAGGAAATTGCTGTTCTAGTAACACAATATAATCTGTCCAGCGAGTGTGTAGTAATTCAGACACCACCACAATATTTAAGTGGGGTTCCAGCCCAGAACTGAGCGCAAAAGCATGTTGTTTCCATTGCTTCATTTCTATGAGCAGTTGTTTGCTTTTTTCGTAAAGACTCTGCGCTTGTGGGGTAGGCAAAGGTTCACGCCCAATCCGTTCAAACAGTTTTAGGTCTAAATCAATTTCTAAATTAGCAATGGACATACTAATTGCCGAAGGCACCTTGCCCAATTGGCGTGCAGCTGCAGAAAAAGAACCCGTTTCCATGACGGTGATAAAAATAATCAGCTGATCTTGATTGATATTCATGGCTGAGCATTCGTTTTACTTTTCAATATTATTGATGGATTCTAACTCGATTGGTCAATTAAATGAAAATAAAATAAGCGGGGAAGGATAAGTATTTGAGTAAGCAGATGTTGATTTCCAAAAGAAGATGGGTACATGCCCTGAGTTATGAAGTGATTTTATTGGTCATCATTGCTTTGGCATTAAGTTATGTGTTTGAAATGCCAATGCAAGTGACAGGTGGTCTAGGCATTGCGATGGCGGTGACATCGGTGCTGTGGAATATGTTTTTCAATCACTATTTTGAAAAGTTTGAAGCGCAACACCAGCTACACAGAACTTTTAAAATACGCGTTTTACACGCAATTGGTTTTGAAGGTGGCTTAATGCTCGCCACTATTCCCATGGTGGCGTATGCACTAGAAATATCCATGCTGCAGGCAATTTTGATTGATTTATTGATGACGCTCAGTATTTTGCTCTATACCTTTATTTTTCAATATTGTTATGACCATATCGAAGCGAAATTGGGTTATGCTCAGCAACATTCAGTCAGATAAAACGCTAGTGGCTAATTAAAAGTGAGCTGCTATAAATTAAGCGCTATAAAAAAGCCACCTGAGCGAATCAAGTGGCTTTTATTGCTATCTAAATTGGAACTAGGCAGAATTATTTTTCAATAATGGCTGTTACACCTTGACCGCCTGCTGCACAGATTGACACCAATACGCGACCTGAACCTTTTTGATTCAGAAGTTTCGCCGCAGTGGCAAGAATACGTCCGCCTGTTGCTGCAAATGGGTGACCTGCTGCCAAAGATGAACCTTTGACGTTCAGCTTGCTACGATCAATTGATCCTAAAGGTGCATCTAAACCTAAACGCTCTTTACAGAAGTTCGGATCTTCCCATGCTTTTAAGGTCGACAAGACTTGTGAAGCAAATGCTTCGTGAATTTCGTAATAGTCGAAGTCTTGTAATGTTAAACCAGCACGTTCAAGCATACGTGGGACAGCGTATGCAGGCGCCATCAACAAACCTTCTTTTTTACCTACAAAATCAACTGCGGCAGTTTCTTGGAAAGTCAAATATGCCAAGACTTCATGACCATTGGCTTTTGCCCATTCTTCAGAGGCAAGTAATACGCAAGATGCACCATCGGTTAGTGGAGTCGAGTTACCCGCCGTCATAGTGCGCGCGTCGCCTTTACCAAAAGCAGGTTTTAACTTCGCTAGTTTTTCTACAGTAGAATCTGCACGTAAGTTATTGTCACGTTCTAAACCTAAAAATGGCGTGATGAGATCATCAAAGAAACCTTCGTCATAGGCAGCTGCCATTTTTTGGTGAGATGAAGCTGCTAACTCATCCTGCGCTTCACGAGAGATGCCCCATTCCAACGTAGTAATGGCTTGGTGGTCGCCCATTGATAAACCTGTGCGTGGTTCACCGTTACGTGGCGCATCCATTAAATCTTTAATGTTGATTTTGGTTAATGCTTTTAAGCGGTCTTTACCTGTTTTTGCAATGTTCAATTCAAGCAATGCTTTACGCAAACCATCGCCAAATGCGATTGGCGCGTCAGAAGTCGTATCTACACCGCCTGCAACACCAACCTCGATTTGACCCAGTGCAATTTTATTCGCAACTAAAAAAGCAGCCTGCAAGCCAGTACCACATGCTTGTTGTATATCGTAAGCAGGTGTTTCAGGAGCAAGGGCAGTATTGAGTACGCACTCACGAGTCATGTTAAAGTCACGGCTGTGTTTGAGCACTGCACCTGCAACAACTTCACCCAAACGCTGACCTTGTAAGTTGAATCGTTCAACAAGACCATTTAATGCTGCTGTAAACATATCTGTATTAGATGCAGTAAAGTAAGCGCCATTAGAACGTGCGAATGGAATACGGTTACCACCGATAATAGCAACGCGGCGAACAGTGTTTTGGCTCATAATTTTATCCTGTTGAACAGAGGTATTGGTATTAGATGGTGCTTTTGTTTGCGTTGAAGCAGTTGTTTTAGCACGGCTAGTCGTGCGGGTACGTGTAGTTTTTGTCGTACTCGTGTTGGAACGGGTTGCAGTGTTGCTACTTTTGCTTGTACGTTTAGCAGTTGATGTATTTGACACAGAATCCGTTGCAGAATTTTCCACTGCTGGATTTTCTTGAGTTGTTTTGCTCATAAGGCTTTTCCAAGCATGTTAAGGGTCTACTTGATGCGTACATTAGCACAATAGTATGACAGCTGAATTGACTACAATGACATTGCAGAATGCATTCAGGTCAAGACATCTCATAATTAACTCAAGTATGATTTAGCACAAACGGGTAACGCTATTGAAATGTGGGCATTTGGCATCATATTGATGTTAAAAGATATCGTGTAATCCATCAAAAAATGAATTTATGAGAGATAATAATCATGACTGATCAATATCAAACATTTGCAAAATCTCCTATTGGTAAATTTGTCATTAAAAATTTGGGTTTACCATCCCCAACTTTTTTAGATCGTTTTGAGTCTGCAACACCAGTGGTAAAAGGTGCAGTACTTTTAGGTGCAGCCCCTGCAAGTGATTTGTCTGCATCAATTGCACAAGTTTTAGCCAATGTACATGCCAACAGTTATGCAGGTAACAATGCAGAATTGCAACAAGCTGCGGCAAAAGTGGGCTTAAATTTAGGTGCATTCAATCCAGGCGATAAAGAATCTAAATTTAAAGTGGTGGTGTTTGATGCTTCAGGTATTGAAAACTCTGAACAATTAAAAGCGCTTTATGAGTTCTTTAACCCAATCTCACGCCAAATTCAGGCTTCTGGTCGCGTGGTGGTGATTGGTACTACACCAGAAACTGCAGGCAGTGTGAAAAAAGCCATTGCACAACGCGCTTTGGAAGGTTTTGTAAAATCGGTAGGCAAAGAATTTAAAAAAGGCATTGCGGCTAACTTAATTTATGTCGATCAAGGTGCTGCAGCAAACTTAGAATCTACGTTACGTTTTGCAATTTCACCACGTTCTGCTTATGTGTCAGGTCAGGTGATTCGTGTGTCGAGTGCTGCAACTGTAGATGTAGATTGGGCAAAACCATTGGCAGGTAAAACTGCTGTAGTGACAGGTGCAAGCCGTGGTATTGGTGAAGCGATTGCGCATGTGTTGGCACGTGATGGTGCACACGTTATTTGCCTAGACGTTCCACAACAACAAGCAGATTTAGACCGTGTTGCTGCTGAAATTGGTGGTTCAACGCTAGCAATTGACATTACTGCTGCAGATGCAGGCGAGCAAATTAAAACAGCTGCCGCTGCACAAGGTGGTTTGGATATTATTGTGCATAATGCGGGGATTACCCGTGACAAAACTTTGGCAAATATGAAACCAGAGCTTTGGGATTTAGTCATTAACATCAACTTGTCTGCAATTGAGCGTGTGAACGATTACTTATTGGCAAATGATGGTTTAAATGCCAATGGTCGTATCGTTTGCGTATCTTCAATTTCAGGTATTGCAGGCAACTTGGGTCAAACCAACTATGCAGCATCTAAAGCTGGCGTGATTGGTGTCGTGAAATTTACCGCACCTGTTTTAAACAACGGCATCACCATTAATGCGGTTGCACCGGGCTTTATTGAAACGCAAATGACTGCTGCAATTCCTTTTGCCATTCGTGAAGCAGGTCGTCGTATGAACTCTATGAGTCAGGGTGGTTTACCTGTAGACGTTGCAGAAACCATTGCTTACTTTGCTTCATCGGCATCGACAGGTATTAATGGTAACGTGGTACGTGTTTGTGGTCAAAGCTTGTTAGGGGCTTAACACCTTCAAAGTTCTCTCCCTTGGGGAGAGGATTTAGGAGAGGGAGATAAGGGGATAGATTATTAACCCTTCTCTCTAGCTTTCTCCCAGCGGGAGAAAGAACTCCATTAAATAAATTAGAAAAACTTCTCAAAGGTTCAGTATGAATACTCGCCATTTTAGTCAACTTCCAAAACCCTATTTAGCCTATCCAAAAGTGATTCAGGGCTTAATTTTTAAAAAGCCAAAAGGTGAAAAAGTTCTGCCGCAAGTTGAATATGTGGTGGATTCATTCAAGGTTGATCAAAAGCACTTAAAAGCCTATAATGCAGTGACAGGTTTTAAAAATAACGGCTATATTCCTGCAATTTATTTGGCTGTATTGTCACAAAGTCTGCAAATGCACATGATGACCCAAGAAGCATTTCCATTTGCAATTTTGGGCTTGGTGCATATTCGCAACCAAGTCAAACAAAGCCGTAAAGTTGGATTGAATGAACAACTGACCTTGTCGTGTAAATTTGGTGAATTGCAACCACATGATAAAGGCGTACAGTTTGATTTTATTACCACCGTTAAAGTAGGCAATGAGGTGGTGATGGAAGGTTTTACCACGTATTTAGCACGTCAAAAAACCACCACTAAAGCTGCTGCAAAGCCTGCAGAAAGCAAAGCGCTAAACTATGCCGTTCAAGCTGAATGGGATATTTCTGAAAATACAGGTCGCCGTTATGCTTTAACGTCTGGCGATTTTAACTTAATTCATATCCACGCGATTACTGCAAAAGCATTTGGCTTTAAACAAGCGATTGCGCACGGCATGTGGAGCAAAGCCAAAGCCTTATCTAGTTTAACTTTGCCAGATGCTTATGAAGTCGATGTGTGGTTTAAGTTACCTATGTATTTGCCATCTAAAGTTGAGTTTTTAACTGCAACGGACGCTAAAAATACAGATTTTTTAATTCGTAACAGTAAAAACCAAAAACCGCATGTGACAGGTGTTGTCACCGCGCTTTAATTCAGTGATCGAAAGCCCAGATTATTTAAATTTGGGCTTTTTATTTGCGCTAAACTTTTATTAACAAGAAAAACGAGATAAACAGGACGATGCAACATTTAAAGGATTATATTTTTGCTGAAAATGAAAATTATCGTGGATGGGTTGCGCCTGAGTTTCATGATTTAGCGATGCAATTTAGCCGTTTGCAAAATGCACGTAGCCAACAGGGCGGAGCTGCTTTAGCGGTGTACTTTCAAGGTCAGAAAGTCGTCGATATTTACACAGGTAAAAAGTCGCCAGATGAAGACTGGCAAGCCGATACGTTATCGGTATGTTATTCCACAGGCAAAGGTGTATTAGCGACACTGGCACATATTTTGGTCAGTCAAGGACTGGTCGATTACGATACTCCCATTTATATATACTGGCCTGAATTCGCCCAAAATGGCAAAGCATTGATGACCTTAAGGCATGTGCTGAGTCATCAAAGTGGTTTATATGACATCCGTAATATCATTGCCGATGCGACTGAAATGGCAGATTGGTCGCACATGCTGGATGTGTTGGCTCAAGCCAAGCCACGTTTTGATGTAGCAAGTGAGGCAGCGTATCAACCTTTAACTTTTGGCTGGCTGGTCGGTGGGATTTTAGAAAAAGCTACAGGTCAAACATTGGCTGAACTGATGCAGCAATACTTGGTTGAACCTTTGGCTTTGGATGGGGCTTATTTTGGTGTGCCTGCATCTGAGCTTTCGCGTGTCGCACGACCATTTAAAACTGCTGTGACATCAGTGCAAACAGATTCATCACCCACAAATAAACAGACAGCTAAAGTTCAAAACCAAGCTAAATCGAGCAAACGTCCTGTATCAATATTCGATAAAGTCATTGCATGGAGTGGGCAAAATCCGCAAGACTTTCAGGATGGCATGATTCCCAAAGGCATGAAAAATTTTAGTTTTTTTAGTGATACTGGTTTGCAAGCTGTGATTCCTGCTGCCAATGGTGTATTTACTGCCCAAAGTTTGGCACGTATTTATGCCATGTTGGCGCAGGGTGGATCATGGCAGGGTCAGCAATTGGTTCAGCCTGAAGTTTTTCAGCAATTAAGCCAAGTGCAATATGTGCAGCGTGATCGAGTTATGCCTATCCCGATGCATTGGCGATTAGGCTATCACCGTGTATTAAGTTTGGGTAAGCGCTCTCACGGTTTTGGACACATGGGTTTTAATGGTTCAGGCGCGTGGTGTGATCCTGACCGTCAACTCAGTTTTGCCTATACCCATAATTTTGCTGCAGGTTCTTTAATTGGTGATTATCGACTTTGGGGACTGAGTCAGGAAGCCATTCGCTGTGCAGATCGGCAATTGCAAGGGCGTAAAGGCTGGTTTTAGGCGTGATTGTACGTTCACTCTTTGCCAAAAAAACAGTATGCTTAGACCTGTAAAAAGGAGCATTCATGTATCAGGTACTTGCGCGTAAATATCGTCCTCGTAATTTTAATGAATTGGTGGGACAAAACCATGTATCACGGGCATTGACCAGTGCTTTGGAACGTGGGCGTTTGCACCATGCTTATCTTTTTACGGGAACACGTGGTGTAGGTAAAACTACCATTGCGCGTATTTTGGCCAAATGCCTGAACTGTGAAACAGGCGTGACATCTACCCCATGTGAAGTGTGTCCGACCTGTACTGCGGTCAATGAAGGTCGTTTTATTGATTTAATCGAAATTGATGCGGCGTCACGTACTAAGGTTGAAGACACACGTGAGTTGCTCGATAACGTACCTTATGCACCGACTCAGGGACGTTTTAAGGTTTATCTGATTGACGAAGTGCACATGCTGTCTACGCATTCCTTCAATGCTTTGCTAAAAACTTTGGAAGAACCGCCTGAGCATGTGAAGTTTCTGTTTGCGACCACAGACCCACAAAAACTCCCTATTACTGTGATTTCGCGCTGTTTGCAATTTACTTTGCGTCCATTGCAGGTCGATGAAATTACCAGTCATTTAACGGATATTTTAGCCAAAGAACAGATTGTTGCAGAGCAAGATGCAATTTGGCAGATTGCTGAATCTGCGCAAGGTTCTTTGCGTGATGCGATGTCTTTGACAGACCAAGCCATTGCTTATGGTCAGGGTGAAATTCATCATCAAGATGTCAAAGACATGCTGGGCTTGATTGATCGCACCATTATCTATGATTTGATTTTAGCGATTCATCAAAACCAACAGCAGCGTGTGAGTCAGTTGTTATTACAATTTAGACAGCAAGCTTTAGATGTGTCTTTGGTGTTGGATCAGTTAATTTCGACACTGCATGAATTGGCAATCATGCAATATCTGCCAGATTTAAACCTAAAATACAGTGCTGAAATTAATCAAAAAATTCAGCAGCTTGCGGGTCTGATCTCTGCACAAGATTTACAGTTGTATTATCAAATTGCTTGTAAAGGACGCGCCGATTTACAAATTGCCGTAACCCAAGAACAAGGCTTTGAAATGTGTGTACTGCGTTTACTGGCATTTCGACCTTTGCAAGCCAATGAAGTGTTGGTTGCTGCGCCACAAAATACTGCACAAACAGCGGCTTCCCAGCCAGTTGCTCAAATGGAGCAAACTCCACAAGCTGTGGCAACTCAAAATACAGCACAAGCGGAACAGCATGTAACTGAATTAGATGCGGTTGCAACACCTGATCTTGATGGATTTGACTATGAGGATGACGATTATTCAGATCACACCACGACACAAACCAGTGTTGCAGAACCTTCTTCAGATGATTTTTTAGATGAGGATGAGCCTGAAGCTTTAACACATCAAGATCAACAGTCGATTCAAGCGCAACAACCGACTCCGCAAGCGCTACACTCAACAGCTGCGATTTCACCAGAATCTATGTCAGAACCTGCAGTGAATGAAGAAACTGCAATACAGGCTGAGGATAAGCAATCTGAATCTATCGTGTTTGATCCAAATGCAGATGCACAATTGTTTGGTTTAGATGAAGATGCCTCATCGGTAAGCACTACATCTGATGTGCAAAGTCATGATGATTTTTTACTGGAAAGTTTTGATGCCGTTGCACCGTTAGGTGATCTTGCTGCATCAGCCGAAACATTGCTAGTTTCATCTACACTACAATCGAATAATGCTTCACCGTCAATTACACAAAATGTAAGTAATGCAGAAACCGCTTTATTTGATTTAGCAGCGACTGAAGTCGAACCGAATGTTGCCAGTGCGACAGCACAACCGCAGCAAACCATAGCATCTAATGCCGATGATCAATTAATGCCGCAGGATATTCTGCGTTTACAGCCGCAAGTTTTAGAAGGTGAGTGGACTTTAGACAAGTGGGAATATTGGTTTAGACACAGCGAGTTGTCACCTGCCGTGCAAGAATTGGCGCAGCATGGCGTAATGACGGGGCAGATTAATGCTGAATCGGTTTTTCATATTCCTGAGCAATATCAGCAGTTATTGACTCAACTGCAACATGCTTTAGAAAGTGCTTTAAAAGAACAGTGGAGTAAAACTCTGTTTAAAGTGCAATATGAAAATGTGGATGACACGACACCGTACATTTTGCAGCAACAGCGCAAACAACGCGCTTATCAACGGGCTGAAAATTTATTGCATCAAGAACCGATTGTGAAAGATATTTTGCAAAACTTTGATGGCGAATTACATAACATTCAGTTGAAATAACCTGTTGTTAGCTTTTGTTTGCAGAATTTTAAGGCTGGGTCAAACCAGCCTTATTTTTTGCTAAGCGCAAGCTGAATCTGTGCTTTTATATGGCTGTAATGCTTCGCGGATGGAGTCAGGAATCGGGCAGTTTTGGCGTGTAATTCGATCTACAAATACATGCACCACTTGTCCTTGTGCAGCGGCAAGATTTTGATTGTTTTTAAAAATTGCCAAATCATAAATTAAGGATGAGTTTCCAATTTTTTGAATAGCAACACCTACTTCAATCATTTCAGGATAGGACAATTCCTGCAAAAAATGACAGGTGGAATTGACCACTAAACCAATACAGGGTGATCGTTTGGGTTCAAAGCCTGCTTTTTGCATCAGTAGGGCATTGGCTGCGCTGTCAAAATAGCTGTAATAAGTGACATTATTGACATGTCCATACATATCGTTGTCTGCCCAGCGAGTTTGGATGGGAAAGAAAAAAGCGTATTGCTCACGGGTTTTGGTGTCAGGTTTCACAAGTTTACCTATATTTTTATCGACGTGGTGTCATGCTTTAATGGGTGGAAATCATCCCAAATAAATGTAGAAAGTTAAATACAGAACGTTAAGCGTAAATGTTAGGCATAAATGGCTTGGTAAATCTGTAACGCATCCTGCATTTGCATTGCTCTCGGGTTGTTTTGCAATAAACGGCTTTGCAGCATCGCATCTTCTGCCAGTTGTGGCAGCATGTTTTCTGCTATGCCTATGGCATTGAGTTTTAACACCAAGCCACTTTGATCTAAATGATTTTGTAAATGATCAATAAACAAATCACATAATCCATCTGTGCAGCCTTTACTGCGTGGGTCTAACCAACACATCAGTTCTGCATAATACTGTTTGGCTGCAGGCGCATTAAATTTTAAAACTTCGGTTAGTACCAATGCATTGCTATGCCCATGTGAAATATGGAAATGTCCGCCTAAAGGATAGGCAAGCGCATGTACCGCAGCCACAGGAGCATTGGCAAAGGCTTGTCCTGCCAGCATTGAACCAAACAGCATGTTTTGCCGTGCTTGCATATTGCTGCCATCTTCAAGCACTAATTTTAAGTTTTGATCAAGTAAACGCAGCGCATGTTTTGCCAGAAAATCTGAATACGCATTTTTTTTGATTTTAGAAGTATAGGCTTCAATGGCATGTACCATCGCATCTATACCTGTGGCTGCGGTAATCTGTGCAGGTAGATGACGGGTAAAATTGGCATCTAAAATGGCAACATCGGCATATAAAATAGGAGAAACAATGCCTGTTTTACTGGTTGCACCTGTGGTGACAATGGAAATAGGTGTGACTTCTGAACCTGTACCTGCCGTTGTGGGAACTAAAATGAGTGGTAAACGTGGTGCTTTCGCATTGCCAACACCGTACAAGTCCGACAGTTGTTGAGTTTGTTCGGAATGACTCAGCACGGCAATAATTTTGGCGACATCCATCGCACTACCCCCACCAAAACCTAATACAACATCAATATTTTGCTGTTTGGCAAAATCAACTGCTTCTAACACAATCTGTTCTGCGGGGTCGGCTTGCACATTCGAGTAAATGGCATAGTCCAGTTGCAGTTGCTTTAAAATTTCTAAAATAGGTTGATGTAATTGTTGTTGTAAAATGCCAGCATCGGTGACCAATAACAAACGCTTATAATTTTTTTCGGTTAAAACCGTTTTTAGTTCAGAAATTGAACCCAATCCAGAAATAATGTTGCCAACTGTTTGAAATTGAAAATGCTGCATCGTCTTTATTCCTAATTTTTATACTTAATTCAACATTATTGTAGGGTCACGATATAGGATTCATATCATAAATAACTTAACATAAGACTCTTAAAAATAAAGTAGCTTTGAGGTTGTTTATGTCATCCAAAACGCCATATAAGGTGTTATGTGTTTGTTTGGGAAATATTTGCCGCTCTCCAACGGCAGAAATTGTACTTCGACATTTTTGTGATGAACAACAACTCAATGTGTTGGTAGATTCTGCTGGAACCAGTAATTATCATCCAGGCAAAGCCCCAGATTTACGCAGCCAAAAACATGCGTTCAAACGTGGTTATGACTTATCTACATTGCGCGCGCGTCAGTTACGTATACAAGACTTTGTCGAGTTTGATTTGATTTTGGCGATGGATTTTGAAAACTTAAGCAATATTCAATCTTTAATGCGCCGTGCTGAAGCTGAACTGGGCAGTTTGCGCGCTGAAATAGCCTTAATGAGCGAACACGATCCGCATTATACGCAGCAAGAATTACCCGATCCATATTATGGCGAAGCCGATGGTTTTGAGCGGGTGCTCGATCAATGCGAGTCGAGTAGTCGCGCATGGGTGAAAGTTTTACAACAACAATTTGAATTGAAGGTTTAAGTCATGCACATTCACTACAACATGCAACTCAAACCGTTCAATACGTTAAATTTAGATGCAACTGCATCGCATTATGTCAAAATTGAAAATATTCAAGATGTACAGGATGCTTTGGCATTTGCCCAGAAAGAACAATTAAATGTGCTGATTCTATCGGGTGGTAGCAATATGTTATTGCCTGAACATATTCATGCCTTGGTCATGCACATGGATATTCAGGGCATCGAAAAATGCGCTGAAGATGATGCAAGTGTCACCCTAAAAGTTGGGGCAGGACAAGTCTGGCATGAGTTTGTGTTGTGGAGTACGGAACAAAAGTTATATGGTCTGCAAAATCTGGCTTTAATTCCAGGTTTGGTCGGCGCTTCACCTGTGCAAAATATTGGTGCTTATGGCGTTGAAGTCGGTGAGTTTATTGAATCTGTGCAGGTTTATGATCGTGAATGCCAACAATTCAGCTCAATTGTTGCAGCAGATTGTCAGTTTGCCTATCGACACAGTATTTTTAAAGATCATCCCAACCGTTACATCATTACCCATGTGACTTTTAAACTGTTAAAACAGGCGGCGTTAAAATTAAATTATGGCGACTTAAAAGCTGCTGTAGGCGATGAGCAAACTGCTGAAAATCTGCAGCAACAAGTCATTCAAATTCGCCAAAGTAAGCTGCCTAATCCTGCAGAATATCCAAATGTAGGTAGTTTCTTTAAAAATCCTGTGATTTCGACTCAGCAATTTGACCAAATTGCAGCACAATTTCCAAATTTACCCCATTACCCACAGCCGAATGCGCAAGTTAAAATTGCAGCAGGCTGGTTGATTGATCAAGCTGGCTGGAAGGGAAAACAACTGGGTGTGGTGGGTATGTTTCATAAACAAGCGTTGGTTTTAGTCAATTATGCCGATGCCACTTTGGCAGATGTGCAACACACCTATCGTGCTGTGCAGCAAGATGTTTTGAGTCGTTTTGGTATTTCACTCGAACCTGAACCTGTGTTATTTGATGAAACAGGTTTGATTCGTGCACATCAACCGGTAGGTTAAGTGAAGATGAAACAGAATCGTTGGATGCTCAGATTGGTACAAATTGCTACCGTGCTCTTTGTATTGTTTGCAGCATTCATGATTTTTATTTATTCACCTTTTTATTCTACTTTGGTGGTCAAAACGCTGAACACTTTGGTGCCTGTAGAAGTGAATCAAGTGGCAGCAAAAAGTCAGCAAATGGCGGCTTTTAGTGATCAAGACAGTTTGGAGCCCGGTTCAGATTTATGGATTGCCCGACAAGCTTATCTGAAGCTCATGGAGCAAGAAATCCAATCTAAAAATTCGCAAAATTTAACTTTAATTCAGGCACGTTATAAAGCCTTACAAGCGCTTATTTTAGAAGAACAAACGCAAAAAAAATTAGCATCTGAGCAAGAGTTGCCGCAAGTCCCATTGTTGGTGTCTAATGCAGCTTCTGAAGCAGTTGTAGAAGACCCATCCGAAAATGTAAAAGCCTTGCTCAATTTGGATAGTCATGAAAATCAGGTACTCATGGAACAATACTTGGAGTTTTTAAGCACTCATAAAATTGCCGAAACCGAAAGTGAGCCTGTAGATGAAGAAATCTTTAAAGATATTGCTTTAATTCAGCAACAAAATATTCCAAAAATACCTGCAAACTCTAAACCTTATGCGATTGTGGTTTTAGGTGGTGGCTTAACTTTAGATGATAATGGCAAAGATATTGTGGTCAATGACTACACACGTTTACGTTTAGAAACGACCCTAGCGGTGGTAAAACAATATCAATTGCCGATTGTACTGAGTGGTGTAGAAGCACCTTATATGCAGCGTTGGTTAAAAAAATATGATGTCGAAGCAAAATTATTAGAAGATCGCAGCATGAATACTTGTGAAAATTCACGTTTTAGTTCTTTATTATTACAAAAAAAAGGGGGGGCGCCGACAGTGATTTTGATTACAGACCGTTATCACATGCCACGCACCCGCCGTTTATTTGCTTTGAATGGAATTGAAACGATTCCAGTCGAGGCTCCCATGCCGACTCAACTGACCGCATGGCGTCCAAGTGAACAAAACTATGATCACAGCCGCCGTGCCAATTATGAAATGCTTGCCGCCATTCGGGATGTCTTGATTGGTTCTAGCGCATGTCGCGAGGTGCCATAATGCCTGATATTCCATTTTTAAACCCAAGCGTGTTGAAGCAATTAGATTTGCCAGTGCCGAGTAGGGAAACCACACCACAAATTCTACAACCTTTAAATTTGAATCGTGGTTTTGAACCGAGTGTTGAGTTACAAGCCTATCGACAGCTATATGGTTTTCATTTGTTGGACTGTGAACATTGGCAAGGCTATGTGCAAATGCCGTTGTTTAAATTGCATGTGCAAATTTTTCAACCCGATTTAAGCAAAACCAAATTTGATCAGGTGCAGGGCACGGTATTTCTACTGCATGGCTATTTGGAACATAGCGGGATTTATCAACCTATCGTCAAAGAATTATTAGAGCAGGGCTTTAGTGTTTTGACTTATGATTTGCCCGGACATGGATTGAGTGATGGTTATCCTGCCAACATCAAAAATTTTGATCATTATCAGCAAGTATTACATGCGGTTTATCAATATGTAAAAAATGCCGATCAATTGCCAAAACCGTGGTTGGGCATTGGGCAAAGTACAGGTGGTGCAATTTGGATGCATCACTTGTTGGAATTTGCTCAGCGCCGTGAAAATCCATTTGTAGAGCGTGTGTTGTTGTTATCGCCTTTGATTCGTCCTGCAAAATCGGCATGGTGGCATAACTCTGTTGGTTTGGGCATTATCCGTCGGATTAAGCGTGAAGTGCCGCGACATTTTAGACGCAATAATCATAATCCTGAATTTTTACGCTTTGTGCGTTTAAAAGACCCGCTGCAACCTAGAATGATGGGCATGGATTGGATTTTAGCCATGTCTAAATGGATGTTGGAGATGGAAGAACGTCCAGCTTGCCGTATTCCTGTTTGGTTGGCACAAGGGGCGCAAGATCAAACCGTAGATTGGCGCTACAACATTGAGTTTATTCGGCGTAAATTCCGCCTGCAAACCTTACTCATGTTAGAAGAAGGCTCGCATCAATTAATCAATGAACGTGCGGATATTCGTGCGGCTTTAACAGGGCTGATTCCTGCATTTTTACATGCACATAGCTCTAAGACTTATTATTAATTTATCAACCATCTTTTAAATACGGCTCTACATTTGCTTTGATGCTGTTCTCGGCATCAAAGCATATTTATGCTGCGCTGCTCATTAAAATGTGAAGCGATTTCTAAAATAAAATAGTACTTCACATTTATTTTTTATTTCATGTTCAAGTTTCATGTTTCAGTGCTATGCTCATGTTTATAAAATAAGCTAAATTTGAAAAACTCCTTAATTCTAGGGATAGTGTTTACATCAAAACGATTGATATATTTACAAACATAATCAAGGGGATGAATGATGGCAGAAATGGAAGCGATATTACCCGTACCGGTTTTAATTGTTGAAGATGAGCCTATTATTCAGTCACGTCTTAGAAAAATTTTGCATGATATTGGCTATCAAGATGACATGCTATTTTTCGTGAGTCATCTTAAAGCTGCAATGACGTGTATAGAAGATCATCCGATTGCTTTAGCTTTAGTCGATTTAGGCTTGCCCGATGGCAATGGTAAAGAACTAATCGAACAATTACATTTTAGAGATCCAAGCGCATTAATTTTGGTGATTTCTGCATGGAGCACCCAAGACAGCTTATTTTCTGCAATTCAAGCAGGTGCAACAGGCTATGTGCTTAAAGAACGTGATGATGCTGAAATTATTATCGCAATACGCAGCATTTTAAGAGGTGGTGCACCGATAGACCCATTTATCGCCCGTGAAATTTTATCGCAAATTTCACATCAAAAAGTACCCGTGCTGACCGAAGATTTATCAGATCGCGCCGATGCTCAAGCATTCAACTCACATTATGAACAGCTCACCAATCGTGAATTAGAAATTTTAAATCTGGTGGCGCAGGGTTTAAGTAACCGTGAAATTGCTGAGCAATTATTTGTGTCGCGTTATACCGTTGAAAGTCATATTAAACATATCTATCGGAAGTTGTCGGTCACTAAACGCACTAAGGCTGTCAGTACCGCTAGAACTTTAGGTCTTTTATGATTCAAAGGCTTTGGCAGTGTGGTTTGGGCGTGTTGTTATTGTTCTGTGCGTGGCAAAGCTATGCGCAGCAAGTGGTGTACCCAATTAATCAGTACTGCAATGTGCATGTACTTTCAATCAGCTCTGCCAAAACAGCATCACATAATAAAAAACCTGAAACGGGTTGGGAAAATGTTCAACTGCCCGACGTTTGGGATGATCGCTGGAAAAATTATAATGGTGGGGCGTGGTACAAAATAGAGTGGGAGTGGTTTTGTGAGCGTGATCATCGTTTAAATCAACCCATCGTTTTTGCACTGAATTTTTTAAATAGTGCAGGGGCAGTTTATCTGAATCAAGATTTACTTTGGGCAAGTCAACATTTAGAAGAGCCTTTGTCAAAAAACTGGAATATGCCACGTTACTGGATTTTACCTATTTCAGGCTTAAAACAAGGTAAAAATCAAATATTGGTCTATGTAAATGGATATGCATTTCAAAATGCGGGTATAGGAAAAATAAGTTTTAATAATGTGCATAACAATATTGAACAGCATCAGCAAAGTATATGGAATAAACGTACTTTATTTGAAATTAATGCGATTTTATCTGCCACTTTAGGCATTTTATGTTTGGTTATTTGGCTGTTTTTACGCCGTGATCAGAGTTTTGGTTGGTTCGCGTTGAGTTGCATGTTCTGGTTATTATTTATTTCTCATTTTTTAACCACAGAAACCTTTCCATACCCAAGTGTATTGGTGGCATCTCAAGCCAATTTAAGCTTTTTTATCCTCTATGTTTTAGCTTTTAGTCTGTATTTAATTAGGTTTGTCAATCAACGCTTGCCAATATTGGAAGAAAGTATTTTTATTCTGAGTTTAGCGGTAATCGTTTGTGTGTTTTTAACACCCTTAGATTATGTCAAACTGGTATTTGGGATTGTCTTTTTAAGTTATGCCAGCTTACTAGTCGTGGTTTATTTTTATTTGGCGTATTTAGCGTATAAATCCCCAAAAACAGAAGTATATCTGCTGCTATTTTGTTTAACCTTGATTGGCTTTTTTGCGGGTGTAGATGTATTTCGTTTAAGTAATGCGGCAACGGCAAGTTTATATCAGCCATTATCACCGTATACCTCGCCAGTAATTACTTTATTTATTGCGATTATTTTAGGCATGCGCCTAAAAAGAAATATTCAAAAAATTGAGAAATTTAATCAAGATTTAGAGCTTAAAGTTTTTGAAGTCAGTGATGATTTAAAACGCAGTATGTCAGAAAAGCATTATTTAGAATTGGAAAATGTGCGTTTGCAAGAGCGGATTCATCTATCGCATGATTTGCATGATGGTTTGGGTGCATCTTTGGTACGTTCCATGATTATGGTCGACCAAAGCGAACAGAACATGAGTAATCAGCAGTTCTTATCTATGCTGAAATTACTGCGTGATGATTTACGTCAAATTATTGATAGTGGTTCTTCCATTGGTTCTAAAGTGCCTGAAAATCCTAAAATTTGGGTTGCGCCAGTACGTCATCGTTTTAGTCAATTGATGGATGAAATGGATATTCATTCCAAGTGGGATTTTCCAAATGAATGGGTGATTGAGCCGAATTCGTTACAGTGCTTAACTTTGATGCGGGTATTAGAAGAAAGTTTAACCAATGTGATTAAACACAGCCAAGCCAAGCATGTATCCGTCAGTATGCAATTTGTACCGCCTAAGCAATTGGTACTTAAAATTCAGGATGATGGTGTAGGTTTTGAACCCAATAGCGTGCTTGAACATGGCATGAGTATTGGGATGCGCAGTATGAAAATGCGTTTAGAACGGGTTGGAGGGCAATTAAAATTAAATTCGACACCTGGCTATACGTTAATTCAGGCAGTTTTAACTTTAGATCCCGCTTATCTAAATTCCCCAAGATGAATTGATCATCTTGAGGGGGCTGAAACGAATATTTTAAGCGTCTTCAGCAGGTAACAACATTAAAATGGATTCATTGAGCAGTTGTACCAAATCTTCCAGAATATCTGCGTCGTAAAGGTTTTCATCGAGCAGCACGCGTTCACCATTGGCAATTTTTTGCAGCGTAGGGATAGATGCTTCTGCGACACAAATCGCTTCACCATTCGCCCAAAATAAAACTTCACCTAGCTGATTTGCATAAAGTAGGCGAGAGGCGGGTTCCAACATGATTTGATAACCCTGATCTAGCGCATCCTCTAAATCACCTACACCTATTTCATCTACTTCAGGGATATTTTCAGGATATTTCGGTTCGGACATTAAGCTTAAAATCGCATCATCCAACACCGATGAGTTTTGTAAACGCGCCCACAATTCTGCTTTCAGATAATCCAATTCTGTCGCAGTCATTTCGCCAATTTGGGTACTTTTTTTACGAACAAGGTCTTGTAGTGGCGTGCGTAACATTTCATCGGCAGAGAATTTATCGCTCACTCGATCCATCATTTCACTAATATTCGGCATGCGGAAACCGAACGAGAACGTCAGACAATCATCTTCCGCCACGCCATAATGTGCCAAACCCGGCGGCACATAGAGTAAATCGCCAGGTGCAAGAACTTCATCAAAATTGACCTGCATTTCAGGCAATAATTTTAACGGTTGTCCTGCGACAAATTCAGTTTCAGCATCACACATTTGCCCAAGTTGCCAACGACGATGTCCATAGCCTTGTAGCAAAAACACATCGTAGAAATCAAAATGCTGACCTACAGAGCCGCCTTTAGGGGCATAAGACACCATTATGTCATCACGTCGCCATTGCGGAATAAAAGGAAATTTTTTCCAAAGTTCAGCGAGATCAAAAGAGTAATGATCAACGGCTTGTACCAATAGCGTCCACAACTTTGGCATTTTTTGAAAATCAGCCTTAATGAGCGGTGATGATTTCACAGTCCATTGATTTGGATCGCGATCTTTTTGTTTGATTAAACGGGCAGTCACATCTTCTTCAAGTGCCAGTTCCATTACATCACTAGGTTCAAGTAGGTTGGCAATTTCTGGGAGTGCATTGCGTACCAAAAGTGGTTTTTTTTGCCAATATTCACTTAGGAATTGTTCTGCGGTAATTCCGCCCAAAACATCTAAAGGTTGCGACATAAAATAGCCTAAGCAAGTTTTATCAATAATCTCAATATTGTCTGATTTGTCGCTGCAAAGGGCAAGGTGATTTATAGTCTTTATAAATATTCACGGCTGTTAAATTACACAGTTTTAAACTTAAGGAACCTGAATATTCAGCATTCTTAACATGCGGCATAACTGAATCATCGGCAGACCCATCAAAGTAGTTTGGTCATTGCCTTGCATGGCTTCAAACAGACTAATACCTAAACCTTCGCACATAAAACTACCTGCACAGTGTAGCGGTTGTTCCTTTGCAACATATCGTGCAATTTCATTGTCAGTTAAGCTGCGGAATTTAACTGTGTAGTGTTCTACAACCGTTTGTTCAAAGCCTGTAGATTGCTGCTGCACACTCAGCGCAGTGCTGAAATAAACCGTTTGACCTGAATTGGCTTGTAATTGTTGTATAGCTTTTTCTGAAGTAAGTGGTTTACCGATAAAAACATCTGGCTGCTGTTCACGCCATGCCACTTGATCTGAACCTATTACTATTGCATCAGGATGTTGCAACGCAATACAGCGTGCTTTTTCAAAAGCCAAACGTCGCGCTAAATCATCTGCATGTAATTCACCCTGCGCAGATTCATCAATATCTGGGGAGACAGATGTATAGGCTAAATGCAAGCGATCCAGCAATTGTTGCCGAGTTTGACTGCCAGAAGCCAAAATAATTTGAGGATGTTGCATTAGATCATCACACCGCATAGTCCATCAAGATATCTAAAGGCACATAAGACAATACTGATTGATGACAGGCTTGAATTTTAATTGGTGGCGCTTGACCTGCCTGATAAGCTTCTACCCAACGGGTGACACAAATGCACCAGAAATCACCTGGTTGTAAGCCGTTAAAACCAACTTCAGGTACTGGCGTGATTAAATCATTGCCAATTTTTTGCGAGAAATTTAAAAATTCCGAAGTCATTTGTGCACAAACGGTGTGCTGACCTAAATCGGTTGGGGCTGTATGGCAAAAACCGTTACGGAAATACCCGGTAATAGGGTCAAAACAACAACTGGCGAGAGGTTCGCCCAAAACGTTTAAACGATTGATATTCGGATCAGGATGGATAGACATAAGTGCGAGAAAGATGGTGGCTTTTCTCTATCATAATCAAAACTTTTGCTTTAAACAGCAATTCTACAAAAGTTGCTAACCTTTTTCTGCATAATCATTTAAAATCGTGGCGTTTTGATATCAATAAAGTGAGCTATACATGAACTTTCAGCGTATGACTGACCTCGATTTAGCAGGTAAGCGTGTCCTTATTCGTGAAGATTTAAACGTCCCTGTTAAAAATGGTGTGATCACCAGCGATGCACGTTTACGTGCGGCATTGCCAACGATTCAAGCTGCTGTTGCCAAAGGTGCGGCAGTGATGGTGTATTCTCACTTAGGTCGTCCCGTTGAAGGTGAGCCAAAAGCTGAACAATCTTTAGCGCCTGTGGCTGCGTATTTAACCCAAGCTTTGGGTCAAGATGTCCAACTCATCACTGACTATTTAGAGGGTGTGGAAGTTGCACCGGGTCAAGTGGTTTTATTAGAAAACTGCCGTTTTAACCACGGTGAAAAGAAAAACAACCCTGAGCTTGCAGCAAAATATGCAGCATTGTGTGACGTATTTGTGATGGATGCTTTTGGTACGGCACACCGTGCAGAAGCCTCTACTGAAGGCGTAGCACGTTTAGCACCAGTTGCAGCAGCAGGCCCATTGCTTGCCGCTGAATTGGATGCACTAGGTCGTGCTTTAAAAACACCTGAAAAACCAATGGTGGCAATTGTTGCAGGTTCTAAAGTATCGACTAAATTAGATGTATTGACATCATTGTCTGATATTTGTGATCAACTTATTGTAGGTGGCGGTATTGCTAATACCTTCTTAGCTGCAGCAGGCTATAACGTGGGCAAATCATTATGCGAAAATGATTTGATTGACACTGCAAAAGCAATTGCTGCAAAAGTTTCAGTACCATTACCAACCGATGTTGTGGTTGCTGATGCGTCTGAAATCAACTTTGAAGATTTCTTAGGCTCATTGGCTCAAGCGAAAGCCACTGTAAAAAAAGTTGAAGATGTTGCTGACAACGACATGATTTTGGATGTTGGTCCTGAAACAGCGAAAGCATTTGCAGAAATTTTAAAAACTTCAAAAACAATTCTTTGGAATGGTCCAGTGGGCGTATTTGAAATAGATCAATTTGGTGAAGGAACCAAAGCACTTTCATTGGCAATTGCTGAATCTGCAGGTTTCTCGATTGCAGGTGGTGGTGACACGCTCGCTGCGATTGACAAGTACGAAGTTGCAGACAAAATTGGTTATATCTCTACAGGTGGTGGTGCTTTCCTTGAATTTGTAGAAGGTAAAACCTTACCTGCAGTTGCGGTTTTATTAGAACGTGCTTAATTGTTGATTATTCAACAAAACTGCACAAAAGGTTGACTTCGGTCAACCTTTTTTATTGTGGGTCATAGCACAGTCATAAAAATGTCATAAATATGCAATAAAATTAGTCTTAATGAATGACCTAACTGTAGGAAATGATGATGATTCAAAAACTAACACTTGCTGCTTTAATCGCTGCATCTTTAGCCTTTACTGCTTGTGCAAAAAAAGAAAGTGCACCTGCGACTGAAACTGATGCATCTTCTGCAGTTGTAGATAACGCACAAGTAACCCCAGAACAACAAGCAGCAATTGATGCGATTGACCAACCTGTTATGGATGAAGGCAACACTGATATTCCTGAAGACGTTGCAAATGCACCTGCTGATGCTGCGACTGCAGACACAGAAGTTGCTGCTTCTGAAGCGCAATAAGTGCTGAAAAATAAAGAATTGTTGTAATTTGTTTAAAAGTCCCTGCTATGCAGGGATTTTTTTTTGAAAAAGATGATTTGTTGCTGAATTGAAACAAATCACAGGGTAGAATAACCAGCATTATTTGGGAGGATATTATGGCTCTTATTTCATTGCGCCAGCTCTTGGATCATGCCGGCGAACATGCATACGGCGTTCCAGCGTTTAACGTCAACAACTTAGAACAAATGCGCGCAATTATGTTAGCCGCAGATGCAACAAACTCACCTGTCATTGTTCAAGCTTCTGCAGGTGCGCGTAAATATGCAGGTGCACCTTTCTTGCGTCACCTGATTTTGGCTGCAATTGAAGAATGGCCACATATTCCAGTGGTTATGCACCAAGACCACGGTACTAGCCCTGACGTATGTCAACGTTCAATTCAACTTGGTTTTTCATCAGTCATGATGGACGGTTCGCTTGGTGAAGATGGTAAAACACCAACATCGTACGAATATAACGTAGAAGTGACTCGTCGTACGGTTCAAATGGCGCATGCATGTGGTGTGTCAGTTGAAGGTGAAATTGGTTGCTTGGGCAGCCTAGAAACAGGTATGGCAGGTGAAGAAGATGGTGTGGGTGCAGAAGGTGTACTTGACCATTCTCAATTGTTAACCTCTGTTGAAGAAGCACATAGCTTTGTGGCAGATACCAATGTAGATGCTTTAGCGATTGCAGTGGGTACTTCGCATGGTGCATACAAGTTTACTCGTCCACCTACAGGCGATATTCTTGCAATTGACCGCATCAAAGAAATTCATGCAGCATTGCCAAATACACACCTTGTTATGCACGGTTCTAGCTCTGTGCCACAAGAGTGGTTGGCTGTAATTAACCAGTATGGCGGCGACATCAAA
Organism: Acinetobacter sp. YT-02; assembly: GCF_002412355.1. NCBI lineage: Bacteria > Pseudomonadati > Pseudomonadota > Gammaproteobacteria > Moraxellales > Moraxellaceae > Acinetobacter > Acinetobacter sp. YT-02. The sequence continues at coordinate 53,654 of NZ_NOZT01000001.1, read as the reverse complement.
GAAACTTATGGTGTACCTGTTGAGCAATTGGTTGAAGCCATCAAACATGGTGTGCGTAAAATCAACATCGACACAGATTTGCGTTTAGCGTCTACAGGTGCAATGCGCCGTATGATGGCAGAACAACCAAGCGAATTTGACCCACGTAAATTCTTCGCAAAAACTGTAGATGCAATGAAACAAATTTGTATAGACCGTTATGAAGCATTTGGTACTGCAGGTAATGCAGACAAAATTCGCCCAATTTCTTTAGAGAAAATGGTTGAACGCTATAAGTAATTCTTAATTTGATTAAGAACTCGAAAGCCCACAGTCCTTGTGGGCTTTTTACTGATGAATCCACAACTTCCAATCAAGAACAAAAACAATCCTCGAGCGTGTCATGGAACTGATTGTAGCCGCAGCCTTTTGTAGTGTACTGGTCTCTATTTTATTAAAAGTCTGCAAAATGCAGGGTTTTAACCCTATGCAGATGATCACATGGAATTATGTCAGTGCCAGTGTGTTGTGTTTTTACTGGTTTAAACCCAACTTGGGCACGATCTCAATCCAACATACGCCGTGGTGGCTCATTATTAGTTTGGGTGTGTTGTTGCCGAGTGTCTTTTTAGCATTAGCAAAATCGTTAGACAGCGCAGGTATTTTAAAAACTGAAATTGCACAGCGTTTGTCAGTGGTTTTGTCTTTGGCGGCCGCTTATTTTATTTTTCAGGAAAATTTTAGCCAACTGAAAATTGTGGGAATCGCGCTTGGGATTATCGCAGTCTTATGTATTTTGTATTCGCATCGTGCTGCAGGGCAGTCTGCTAAAGCGCAACAAGGCATCTTATATTTGAGCTGTGTTTGGCTGGGTTATGCACTGATTGATGTTTTGCTTAAATACAGCACAGGTTTAGGACTGCAATTTGCAGTTGCGCTGAATTTGATGTTTGTATGTGCTTTTGTTTTGGCGATGGCTTATATCTTAATCCGCGATAAAAGCATGGGCAGTATGCAAAATATCAGTGCAGGTTTAATTTTGGGTGCACTGAATTTTGCCAATATTGCCTTGTATGTCAAAGCTCACATGCTGCTCAAAGACAGCCCTGCAGTGGTATTTGCAGGGATGAATATTTTAGTGGTGCTATTTGGCGTGATCAGTGGAGTATTGTTCTTTAAAGAAAAGCTGAAAAGCACGACCACTATTGGGCTAGGCTTGGCATTGCTTAGTGTGCTTTGCCTCGCTTATGCCATGACGGTTTAAGATAACTCAACATAAAGCGAAAAGGATGTCGCAATAAATCTGCAGTTTCTGCAAGACCATGCAGCATTGTGGTTCTATCGCAGATCGGGCAGCGCAGGGTTGGATAGCTTGGTTTGGCTTGATATAAATACAGTTTTTTACAACGTCGGCATTCTAGTTTTAGCGGCATTAAATTGAGCATCATACACCTCATTTTTATTTTTGATAGAGATTGAGTACAGATTGCAAATATAGATAAAGCAAAATTCAGACCAAAAAATAGGGACAAATTTTGTCCCTAGTGTTATCGCATGTTTGTTTTACAGTTGCGTGAAAATCTCGCGTTTATCAAGGCGTGATTTTGGCAGTTTGGCATTAAAATCTTGTTCACTACGATAGCCTAAACACAATAAAACCGAAGGAATCAGTCCTTGCTCAGTTAGTTGCAGTTCTTGAGTTAAAATTGCTTCATCAAAACCACCAATTGGCGTTGCGTCAATTCCTTCAATGCCTGCAGCCAAAAGCATTTGTCCGAGTGCAATAAAGGTTTGATTTTCTGCCCAACGCTGAATATCGCCTTTTTCATTGCGGTAGTAATCGACATAACCTGTGCGGCTGTCTTTCTGACCTTGTTTAGCGGCTTCATCTTTAAAGCGTCCACTAGCAGCATCCTGATTAAGCAGGTTTTCTAAATGTAATTCGCTAATGTCAGCTTTGGTGCAAAATAAAATGGTATGCGAAGCATCTAAAACTTTAGGGGCGTTATAGGCGTACTTTCCAACTAAAGCTTTAGCAATACGTTGTTTGGCTTCAGGGCGATCTGCAATAAAAAAATGCCACGGCTGAATATTAATGGAAGATGGTGCTAAACGCAGAATTTCTAATAAACGCTCAAATTGTTCTGCAGGAATAGTGCGACTCGCATCATAGGCTTTGGTCGTATAACGAGTTTGTGCAACGTTGAGCAAATCCATGAATCATCTCCATTTAAAGACTATATTTGGGGCAGGTGTGCGCCAAAAGCTTAACATGCCTCGCTATGCTAACGGAATGAATCCATGTGCTATTTATGCGGTTAAGATGAGATGAGCACGACATAAACATCTTTAAACTTAGTGTTAAATTCAATCATGCAAGACGTTTTCACTATTGGTTGTTTATAGCAAATAGGCGTTAAATATAAACTTGAGCATGGTGCATCCCAAAGGTGTATGGATGGAATATATCAATTATTTTAAGCGTAAATTAAAAACTCAGCAGCAAATTGGCTTATGGGTAGGTTTAGCAGATGCGTATGGCACTGAAATTGCCGCCAATGCAGGCTATGACTGGCTTTTAATTGATGGGGAACATGCACCGAGTGATTTAAGAACCACTTTGTCACAATTACAAAGTATTGCGGCTTATCCCTCTCAAGCGGTGGTGCGCCCGCCGATTGGCAGTGTGCAACTCATTAAACAACTGTTGGATATTGGCGTACAAACTTTGCTGATTCCTATGGTTGAAAGCGTTGAACACGCTGAGTTGATGGTCAAAGCGGTACGTTATCCACCTGAAGGTATTCGCGGCGTAGGCGCAGCTTTAGCACGTGCAACTCGCTGGAACAGTATTCCAAATTATTACGCGACAGCGCATGAAAATATTTGTTTGCTCATTCAAATTGAATCGGTCACAGGTTTAGAAAATCTGGATGCTATTTTACAAGTCGATGGGATTGATGGGGTGTTTATTGGTGCGGTGGATTTATCTGCCACGATGGGTTATGAAGGCAATCCGAACCATCCAGAAGTACAAGCCGCTGTGGTCGATGCGATTCAACGGATTCGTGCAGCAGGCAAAGCAGCAGGGATTTTATCGACCCAACATGAAGTGACACAAAAGTATTTGGATTTAGGCACAGAATTTGTGGCAGTTGGGGTAGATACCAGTGTGTTGATGACTTCGCTGCGTGAGTTGTTGGCTAAATATAAAGCTGATGCCGAAGTGATTAAAACGGAAGGTGGGTATTAATCTGCTAGCTGAAGAGATTTTGGCTAAAGAGGTTTTAGTTAGCTATGTTTAGCTAAGTACCTTTAGTGTTGTATCTATTATTTTTATGTAAAGATGTTGCGCTTAATAGTTCCAATGACTCAGTTGCCAAGTTGCTAAGGCTTGATTTGGTTCAACTACTAAAATTTGTGCAGCATCTGCGCGCCAATCGCCTAATACAATTCTAGGTTTGCCGTGTTCATTGTGAATATTTGGACGATGCGTATGCCCATGAATTAACACATCTGCATGCTGCAAGGCTTGTGACACAGCATCTGCATTTACGTCCATGACGTCATAACTTTTGACTTGATTGGCTTGCTGACTTTTTTTGCGGAAACCTTGTGCAAGTTTTTGCCGAAAAGCCAAAGGTGTTTTCTTTAAAATCCCTAAAATGATGGGATTGCGAATGATTTTACGGAATTTTTGATAGGACACATCATCGGTACACAGTGCATCGCCATGTTCTAAACGTACCTGTTGAGAACCAATATGCAGCGTGTACACATCGGGCAGGAGTTGTCCTGAAAACTGATCTAAAAATTTCTGACCCAAAGCGAAATCACGATTGCCGACAATAAAGTAAATTTGATTACCTGCTTGGCTAAATTGCTTTAAACGTGCAACAACTTCATCGAGCCACGCTGCGGTGTAATCATCGCCAATCCATGCATTAAACCAGTCGCCTAAAATATACAGTTGGGTGTTTTTATTTTGATAAGCATCTAGCAAATCTAAAAACCCCCGAACAAGTCGAGGGTGATTTGGTGACAAGTGTAAATCTGCGATAAACAGATAGGTCACGAATTATTCCTTGGAATCTCCCGAAATCCCTCTTTTAAAAGAGGGATTTCTCCTCCCTAAACGAATTTTAAAGCAGTACTTTAAAATGATGTGCGTAAGCGAGGTCGGGTAAGATTCTTATTCAGCAATGATTTTTGCAGATTCAATCACCACATTTTCTAGTGGAACATCTGCGTGATAACCACGGTTGCCAGTACGCACGCCTTTAATTGCATCTACAACGTCCATACCTTCAACAACTTTACCAAACACGGCATAACCCCAACCTTGTGCAGTTTTGCCTGTGTGGTTTAAGAAAGAGTTATTTTTTACGTTAATGAAGAACTGTGCAGAAGCAGAGTGAGGTGCTTGGGTACGAGCCATTGCAATTGTACCAACATCGTTGCTTAAGCCGTTGTCAGCTTCGTTTTCAATCGCATCACGTGTTGCTTTTTCTTTGAAGTTTTCATCCATGCCACCGCCTTGGATCATGAAACCATCAATAACACGGTGGAAAATTACGCCGTCATAAAAACCATCACGAACGTATTCTAAGAAGTTAGCAACTGTAATTGGTGCTTTTTCAGCGTTCAATTCTAAAACAATACGACCTTTATTGGTGTTTAATTCGACTTGAGGAAAACTCATTGTGTAATCTCCTAAACATGGACACGAATGCCATGGGTTTTTTGGTTGAGAGAAGCATAAGCAAACTGTAAACTACAAGGCAAGTAAAAACGTTATTTTCTTTGTTAAAAACAAGGAAAAGCGTTCTAATGGGTGATGTATGCTTCACTACTGAAGTTTCTGTAACCTAGTTTATCCAATTTTATTTTAGAAGTGATTTTATTGCTATGAAGCCAAATGATGTTGTTGCATCTCTGCCAAACACCCCGACACCAAGTTCAAATGCCTCTGTCGATGCTGTGCAGCAAGAACAACAGCCGGGCTTAGACTTTATACGTCAAGTCATTACCGATGATATTGCGGCGGGTCGCACTCAGCAGGTGGTGACACGTTTTCCACCTGAGCCGAATGGTTATTTGCATATTGGTCACGTGAAAGCAATTTGCTTGAACTTTGGCATCGCACAAGAATATCAAGGGGTGTGTAACTTACGTTTTGATGACACCAACCCAGATGCAGAAGAACAAGAATATGTTGATGGTATTGCCAATGACGTGAAATGGCTGGGTTTTGAGTGGAATGGCGAACCACGCTATGCATCAAGCTATTTCGATCAATTATATACATGGGCAATTCAGCTGATCGAACAAGGCGATGCTTATGTCGATTTGCAAACCCCTGATGAGATTAAGCTCAATCGTGGTTCTTTTGTAGAGCTGGGTAAAAATTCGCCATATCGTGATACGCCAGTAGCAGAAAACTTGGCTTTATTTGAAAAAATGCGCAATGGTGAATTAGGCGAAGGTCAGGCAGTACTCCGTGCCAAAATTGATATGGCTTCACCAAACGTACACATGCGTGATCCGATTTTGTATCGTGTTTTACATTCATCGCATCACCAAACGGGCAATAAATGGAAAATGTACCCAATGTATGATTATGCGCATCCATTATCAGATGCCATTGAAGGCATTACTCATTCACTATGTACTTTAGAATTCCAAGACCATCGTCCATTCTATGATTGGGTGGTGGAAAAGGTGAAATCCGAGGCTGTGCCGCGTCAGTATGAATCTAGCCGTTTGAATATTGATTACACCATCACATCTAAGCGTAAATTGCGTAAATTGGTTGAAGGCAGTTTTGTGAATGGTTGGGATGACCCACGTATGCCAACAGTGGTAGGTATGCGTCGTCGTGGCTTTACACCAGAAGGTTTGCGTGATTTCTGTAAGCGTGTAGGTGTGTCAAAGTCGGATGGTATTGTGGATGTGGCAATGCTTGAATATTGCATCCGTCAATCTTTGGAAAATACTGCAGCGCGTGGCATGGCGGTGTTGAATCCACTTAAAGTGACTTTGACCAATTTGCCTGAAGCACTGGATTTAGTCCATGCACGTCATCCAAATGTAGATATGGGTGAACGTATCATTCCGCTGACTTCTGAAATTTATATTGACCGTAAAGACTTTGAAGAAGTGCCGCCTAAAGGTTTCAAGCGTTTAGTGCCAGAAGGTGAGGTGCGTCTACGCCATGCTTATGTAATCAAGTGTGATGAAGTGATTAAAGATGCCAACGGCGAAGTTATTGAGCTGAAATGTTCAATTGACCCTGAAACTTTGGGCAAAAACCCAGAAGGTCGTAAAGTCAAAGGCGTGATTCACTGGGTATCTGCAAGTAAAGGCGTTGCGGCAGAAGTTCGTTTATATGATCGCTTATTTACTGAGTCTGATCCAGAAGTGGGTGATGATTTCTTGGCGAATTTAAACCCCGAATCGTTGACTGTGGTACAAGCCATTGTTGAACCTGCATTGGCAACAGCACAACCAGAAGATCGTTTCCAATTTGAACGTGAAGGTTATTTTGTTGCAGATCAGTATGATCACAGTGCGGAAAAACCAGTGTTTAACCGCATTTTAGACTTAAAAGACAGCTTCAAACCTGGCAAGTAACACCTTATTTAAGTTTTAGCTTGCAACTTGAAAGCCCAACTTGATCAATTCAGGTTGGGCTTTTGGTTTTATCTATTTGAGGTTTATAGAATATTTTGTGAGATATACAGTGTCGCTAAAATGACTGCGATTAGCGGTTTTTATGCTGTTCCTGCTTCATCAGGATTTGCGGTAACTGCATTTTGGCTTTATCGCGTAGTTTCTTCTTAATATAGAGCACTAAAGCAAAGCAAGTGGTGGTCAGGGTCAGCATCATACTGTTCATATAACTCATCAATGAACTGACATAACCAATGGTGGTTAAACGATCCATCATCTTAAATACTTGCGGGCTGCTTTCCACACCTGTAATTGCCCAAGTGCATAAATGTTCACAGTTATTCATAATCAGATGATAATTGTTTTCATGCATTCTGGAGCGCATACGGCGTACCACTTTGCGGCCTTTATACTTGGGCGCATGATACGACTGCACAATAATATTTTTGCCGTGACTAAACTTTTCAATACTGGTCATTTCAATCGGGTGTTTTTTAAAAAGATGTGCAAAACCCGAATAGTGAATCACGCGACCACGCCCGGCATAGATACCATGATGGCTATAGCCGAAGTGTTTCACAATTAAATGTGCCCCTAAAGGAAATCGTGTTTTCTGCTTGAGCATCGTACGCTTGACCAATAAAGTAACATGAGTAGAGAAAAGAAATCAGGTTTTATAGTGTACTGCGTCTGACGCAAATATGCGATAACCCATTCAGTTATATGCACAATTTGTAACATAGCAGGTATGGAGATGATAATGTTTCGTTCTCGGTGGAAGTACTTATTACTCAGTTATTTATTCTGGACGCCTGCTGCACAGGCGGAAATTCGCGCATGGACGGTCAATAACAGTAAAATTAATGTAGATGTAGTGGAAGTGACGCAGTTGTCACAGCTAGGCTTATATCTGAAAGATCAGCAAGGGAAACCGTATCAGCAAATTTCACAATTACAAAAAAATCTACAGTCTTGTGAAAACATGCAATTTGCCATGAATGCAGGCATGTTTCATCCAGATTATTCGCCTGTGGGTTTGTATGTGGAACAAGGACGACAACTTAAAAAGCTGAACCGACAGCAACAGGGATGGGGGAATTTTTTAATTCAGCCCAATGGTGTACTGGCGTGGAATCATCAACGGGTGTTTTTAGGAACAACCCAACAATATGCCAATCAAGCGTTCAAAGCGCAGTATGCGACACAGTCTGGCCCAATGTTAGTTATTAATCGCCAGTTAAATTCACGTTTTTTGGCAGACAGTACTTCTTATAAAATTAGAAATGGGGTTGGGTTAAAAGACCAAAGCCTGTACTTTGTGATTAGCAAGACGCCCGTAACTTTTCATCAATTTGCCACCTTTTTTAAAGATGAGCTGCAAACGCCAAATGCCTTGTATTTAGATGGTTCGATTTCTACAGCGTATATTCCGCAATTACAACGTCATACTCATCCACATCGCAATTTAGGTCCAATTTTAGCTTATATAGATCATCAAGGCTGTAAACCCTAACATTGGAATTTGGTTTTGGCTTGGCTGAATTTATTGTCCAATAAAACCTAAGGCTGTGCCTTGCATCCTGCAGATTTTGACTGCTTCTTCGCTTTTCATTTGTTTGACTTCATTTTCAAATTGCTTTTTTTGTTGTTTAAGTTGCTCATCTGAAATACCCATGTTTTTAGCAAAACTTTCCATTTTCTCCCAAGTTTCGGCACATTCTTTCGGCATTGGGCTACAGGCTGTTAAACTTAGGCTGAGTAGGGCAAGACAGCTAAGGCTAGTTTTTTTCATTGTCATTTTCTCTGTTTGAATAATTCGAATTTATTGGTGTGATGATTATGTGTAGAAATATTAGCGCATGATTATGAAGATATGATTGACTGCGTTTGAAAAGATTAGCGTTTTTGTGCAAGCTCAAGCACGTATTAAGATTTATAAAATTTATTGTTTTAAGTGCCAATATATTTGAAGCAATTAAAAAAGGCACTTAGTTCAACTAAATGCCTTTTTTATCATATTCCATTACTGGAATGGTAGATGCTGGAGTTCATTTAACTCTTTGCGGCTATAACCTCGCGAAGCGAGAACCTTCTTAATCCCGATAATGACATCTTCATCTGTGGCTTTGGTTAAAGCTTCGAGAAGTTGTTCATTTGTCTTGCAAGAGCAATCATTTTCAACACAAGCAATTTGATTTTTATGCTCGTTTTGCTGTTCTGTAGAGAACAACTTTTGCCAAAAACTCATAGAGCCTTCATTCACAACCTAACATAGATCGAAATATAGCCAATATAAAAAATAAATCAAGTCGACCTAAGTGATAAAAGCAGCAATCGAGTTGCAGAATTTTCGATGATATTGCATTTTTTTAACGAAATTATGACAGTTAAAGGGCTTGTAATGCTTTAACTGATTCATTTACATCATAATATTTACAAGTGCTAAAAAGGAGAACTTGTAAATATTGAAGAATAATGCAACAAATTGTTTAAATATTTTCCAGTAAAACACCCGACTCAACATGATGGGTGTATGGGAATTGATCAAACAGTGCAAATTGCGTCACTTTATGGCTTTGACACAAGGTTTTTAAATTGTCATGCAATGTGTCTGGGTTGCACGAAATATAAATAATACGCTTAAAACGCTGTAGGAGTTTTAAGGTGTCATCGTCAATTCCTGCGCGTGGCGGATCGACAAAGACCGTATCAAAATCATAACTTGCAAGATCAATGTTCGCTTCTTGCAAGCGGCGGAATTCACGCTCACCGTTATAGGCTTGAGTAAACTCTTCAGCCGATAAGCGTGCCACTTGAATATTCTCAATCTGGTTTTGTTCAATATTCCACTGCGCTGCATATACCGAAGATTTAGCCAGTTCTGTGGCAAGTACACGACGGAAACGAGTCGATAGCGGCAGGGTAAAGTTACCATTACCACAATAAAGTTCTAATAAATCTTGCTCAGAATGTTCGGCAACCGTACATGCCCATTCCAGCATTTTTTGGCAAACTTGCGCGTTTGGCTGGGTAAAGCTGCTTTCAATTTGCTTATAGGTATAAGTGCGCTCAAAAACCTGTAATTGTTCAACTACATACTCATCGGATAGCACGAATTTTTGCCCACGGCTGCGTCCAATCAGTTTAATGTTTAATGCTTTGCTCAAAGCTTGGGCTGCAGGCTCCCAATCAGATTCAAGTTTGCGGTGATAAAGCAGTGAAACCAACATTTCGCCACTTAAAGTCGCTAAAAAATGCACTTCAAATAAACGAGCCGATAATACGGGATCGGCTTTCAGGGCGGCTAACAGCTTTGGCATTAATAAGTTAATGCTGCGGTCTGCAATCGGAAACTCATCTACACGAATAACTTTTTTCTGCTTATCTTCACTGCGTTCAAACATGGCATAAAACAGATCATCTTCAATATGCCAAATTCGGAACTCTGCCCGCATACGGTAGTTGTGTTCTGGTGAGGCAAATACTTGCAAGGCAGGCGGGTTATATTCGGCAAATTGGGCAGAAATACGGGCAACTTTTGCATCAAGTTGTTGCTGATAAGATGAGGTCATATGCAGTAAACATCACAAACACAGAGAAAGAGCGATGGTAACAAAGTTTTAAAGAGATACCTAAAACTATTATGAAAATGATGCAATCCTGCAAGATGTCAAAATAGCCTAAGCATGTTGATGACATCTTACAAGTGGAAAAATTTAGATACTGTAATTACTTTAAACTTGATGTAATTGATCGAACAATTGCTGCATGCCCTCAGTGGCAGTTTTGGAAATCCGTTGAAATTGAGCAGGAAGTTGGGCTTGCATGGCTTTTGGGTCAATATAATAAGCCTGACAATTTGCAGGAATTTCGTGTACTAATCCAGCAACAGGGTACACCACCAAACTTGTACCAATCACAATAAAAATATCGGCATCTTGAATCAAATCCAGTGCTTCTTCATAGGCAGGAACTGCTTCGCCAAACCAGACCACATGCGGACGTAAAGGATAGCCTTGTGGGCAAAGATCCTGTTGCAAGTTCAGCGAGTCACCTTCAATTGGAAAAAATTCTGTCGTGTATTGTGCATGAGGCCCTGAGCTTTTGGCTAAACGAATATTGCCGTGTAAATGCAAAACTTCTGAACTGCCTGCACGTTCATGCAAATCATCAATATTTTGGGTGATCACTTGTACATCAAAATCATCTTCAAGTTCAGCAATTAAGCGATGCGCCAAGTTAGGCTGCGCATTAAGAATGTTTTTACGACGTTCATTATAAAAGCGTTGGACTAATTCAGGATTCCTTGCCCATGCTTCAGGACTTGCGACATCCTCCACGCGATGTTTTTCCCATAAGCCATCACCATCTCTAAAGGTGTTGATTCCACTTTCTGCGCTCATACCTGCACCCGAAAAAACTACTAATTTACGCATGTTTTATTCTCTTGATGGATGGTTAGATTTGAGTATAAGTGCCGAAAATAGAAACACAAATCTACAGCTCATTTTTTCAGAATTTTAAGTATCTAAATATGTGAAAGTTTAGTGCTGTCTATAACTTTGCTGAATAATTGAATCAAAGTTCACTTTTTATTGCTTGTTATTTCATTTTAATGATAGAACATAAAGTAAAGTAGTATGACGCTACAAAATCAAATATTGATGAACCAGAACCTATAATAATGTGCAGAGGATGCCATGTCACAACACAATCCATCGCCAAATCACACGCCTGCAACTCACAGTGAAAAAGTGAAATTTGATTGGAAAGATCCTTTTTTGCTTGAACAGCAATTGACTGAAACCGAACGTATGATTCGTGATAGTGCCTATGCTTATTGTCAGGAAAAATTACTGCCGCGGGTACGTGATCAGTTTAGACATGAAACGGTAGATCGCAGCATCTTCCGTGAAATGGGTGAGCTTGGTTTGTTAGGCTCAACCATACCTGAACAATATGGCGGTGCAGGTTTAAATTATGTGAGTTATGGGCTAATTTCACGTGAAATTGAACGGGTCGATTCAGGTTATCGTTCAATGGCAAGTGTGCAAAGTTCATTGGTGATGGTGCCAATTTATGAGTTTGGCAGTGAAGCACAAAAACAAAAATATTTACCCAAACTCGCTTCGGGTGAATGGATCGGATGTTTCGGTCTGACTGAACCTGATTTTGGCTCCGACCCTGGCAGTATGAACAGCAGAGCACATAAAGTTGCAGGCGGTTATCGTTTACACGGTGCGAAAATGTGGATTACCAATAGTCCAATTGCCGATGTATTTGTGGTGTGGGCAAAAGAAGTTTCAGCAGATGGGCAAGTGGGTGATATTCGCGGTTTTATTTTAGAAAAAGGTTGGGATGGACTTTCTGCACCAATCATTCAAGGCAAGGTTGGTTTACGCGCTTCAATCACAGGTGAAATTGTCATGGACAATGTTTTTGTGCCTGAAGAAAATATGTTACCTGAAGTGCGTGGTTTAAAAGGGCCGTTCACTTGTTTAAATAGTGCACGTTATGGCATTGCTTGGGGTGCTATGGGTGCGGCTGAGTTTTGTTGGCATACTGCGCATCAATATACGATGGATCGGATTCAGTTCGGACGTCCTTTGGCGACCAATCAGCTCATTCAAAAGAAACTTGCCGATATGCAAACCGAAATCGCGCTGGGTTTACAAATTGCTTTACGTTTTGGTCGTATGAAAGATGAGGGTATTGCTTCACTCGAAGGTACTTCGCTGATTAAACGCAACAACTGTGGCAAGGCCTTAGAAATTGCTCGTATGGCGCGCGATATGCTTGGTGGGAATGGTATCAGTGATGAATATGGCGTGGCGCGGCATTTGGTCAATTTGGAAGTCGTGAATACCTATGAAGGGACGCACGATGTGCATGCGCTAATTTTAGGTCGTGCGCAAACGGGTATCGCGGCTTTTGCCAACTAAATCTAGGTCTAATGATGCTACGGTGGAAAATATTGCAAACCACATTTTCCACCGTTTTACTTTAGCTGTTTAGTTTTAAAAATTGGCTAATTTCCTGATTAAATTTCAACGGTTCGGTCAGTAAAGGGGTATGCCCAGATTGGTGAAATATGACTTGTTTCGCATTCGGCATAGCTTCTACCACTTGACGTTGTCCTTCTGCCGCATACAAGGTCGATTGTGCGCCTGTAAAAAAGACTGTCGGACAACCCAGTTGAGTTAAAGCCTCACGATAATCTTCCTGATGGTGTAAATAATTGTCGATATACCAGCGTAAATAATCTAAACGCTGTGTAGGTAAAATATAGCGTTGTAAAACAGGACGTTTGACGGCCAGTTTAAATAAAAACGGACTGATTTTATTGCTGGCTTGTAATTCTATAAATTCTAGCCAAAGTTCGACTAAGTTTTTACGCTGCAACACATCCATTTGTTGAATATCAGTATATTGCGCGTGATCATGTAAAAACTCGGACAGATGAATCAATAACTGTTTAAATTGTTGATGTTGATTGCCAAATAAGCCATAAGGCCAGTTTTCATCTACCCCAATTTTTGGTGCTTGGTCAATTTGTAAATAACTGCTTAAATGCGCAGCCAATTGTCCATATTGCATGCCATGCATGGCAGTGGTTGCCCCCATGGAATAGCCAATCAGTTTAAATTGTTGCAGGTTCTGTTGTTGAAGCAGACTGTTTAAATCTTGCCAATGGCTCGAAATAGCATCCAGTTCTGGAACGGCACACAGGTTTGAACCCCCAAAACCACGCCAGTCTGGAATAATAAAACGATACTGCTTTTTATGTTGATACAGAAATGGCAACCATTGCCAACTGTGCATGCCTAAACCTGAAAGCACAACCACAGGCTCACCTTGACCAAATTCACGTACAAATAGAGCTTCGCCATCGGGCATGCGGTAAAAAGGCATCAGCATTTCCTTGCATGGTTGTAATTAAAGATGCGTTATTCTTTATAGCATAGCCTGATCATTTCTGTATGGTGAGCAACCCTGATTTCACATTGATGTGGTTGCTATTACTTAAAAATATACTTTTAAGATGAGGCTTCGGCATCAAACTTTTTCAGTTCAGGAATCACATTTTCTAGCCATTCAATCCAGCCAATTTCCTGATCTATCCCTAGCTGCAAAATCATTTTATGAATATACAGGGTACGGTTGTTCGCAGGTGCTTGGCTAAAGTCTTTGGCAAAAATCTGTTGATAGGTGTGCAACTTGGCTTTGTGAAGCAGCAAATGTCGTTCTAGTTCGGGTAAGACGCTGTTGCCGCCAAGTTGGGCTTCGGCACGTAAACGTACCATAAGTTCTTCGCGTAATTGTGCAGGCGGGCTTTGCTCGACTATCCAGTTTGCCAGTTCATGCCGCCCCAAAGCTTCTACCTGATAGGTTTTGCTACGACTGCTAGAATCTTCATCTTCTAAGGTTGAAATCCAACCTTTTTTCAGCATGGTATTTAGTTCGCGATAAATTTGTTGATGGGTCGCATTCCAGAAAAACCCCATTGAGCGGTCAAAACGGCGTGCCAATTCAATACCGTTACTGGGTTTTTCAATTAAACTGGTCAATAAAACGTGAGCGAGCGACATAAACAGAGCAACTTTATTTTTTTCAGCTTTAATTATGCAACATGTTGCATAAAAATTAAATCTAGAATATAAAAGTATGCAACAAGTTGCATTAAGCATAAAACAGCCAGCATTTTTGCCAGCAGGGAGATTCTATGTCTGACTATCCACATTTACTTGCGCCTTTAGATTTAGGCTTTACCACTTTAAAAAATCGGGTCTTAATGGGTTCAATGCACGTTGGACTAGAAGAAGCACCGGGTGGATACGAACGTATGGCGGCTTTTTATGCAGAGCGTGCCAAAGGTGGCGTTGGGCTGATTGTAACAGGTGGTATTTCACCGAATGATGCAGGCTTAACCTTTGCGGGCGGCAATAAACTTGATACTCGTCAAGAAGCAGAAAAACATAAAGTGGTGACTCAGGCTGTGCATGATGCAGGCGGCAAAATTGCTTTACAGATTTTACATACGGGACGTTATTCCTATCAGCCCGATATTGTCGCACCGTCAGCAATTCAGGCACCGATTAACCCAAGTAAACCACATGCACTAACATCGGCAGAAGTACAGCAAACCATTGCCGACTTTGTGAATTGTGCCAAATTGGCACAATACGCAGGCTATGATGGTGTCGAAATCATGGGTTCGGAAGGCTATTTAATTAATGAGTTTATTGTTGCGCGTACCAACCATCGTGATGATGAATGGGGCGGCAGTTATGAAAACCGTATTCGTTTCCCAATTGAAATTGTTAAACGTACCCGTGCAGAAGTGGGTGAAAACTTTATTATTATTTACCGCTTGTCGATGTTGGATTTAGTCGAAGGCGGTTCGAGTTTTGAAGAAGTGGTGCAATTGGCACAAGCGATTGAAAAAGCAGGTGCAACCATTATCAATACAGGGATTGGCTGGCATGAAGCACGTATCCCAACCATTGCTACCAAAGTCCCTCGCGCAGCTTTTACATGGGTGACAGAGAAATTAAAAGGTTTGGTTAAAGTGCCACTGATCACTTCAAACCGTATTAACACCCCTGAAATGGCTGAGCATGTTTTGGCTGCAGGACATGCCGATATGGTATCGATGGCACGTCCAATGTTGGCAGATGCTTTCTTTGTGCAAAAAGCAGAGCAAGGTCGCAGTGATGAAATCAACACATGTATTGGTTGTAACCAAGCTTGTTTAGACCATATTTTCTCAATGAAGATTGCTTCATGTTTGGTCAATCCACGTGCTTGCCATGAAACAGAACTAATTTTTAAAGAAGCAACACAGACTAAAAAAATTGCGGTGATTGGTGCAGGGCCTGCAGGTTTGAGCTTTGCAACCTATGCTGCAGAACGTGGGCATCAGGTGACGATTTTTGAAGCATCGAATCAAATTGGTGGGCAGTTTAATATTGCTAAAACCATTCCTGGTAAAGAAGAGTTTTACGAAACTTTGCGCTATTTCAAACGCCAAATTGAGCTGCAACCGAATATTAAATTGGTATTGAATCATACGGCTAGTTTTGAACAATTGCTCGATGCTGACTTCGATGATGTGGTTGTGGCAACAGGTGTAACCCCGCGTCAATTGGATATCGCAGGTATTAATCACCCTAAAGTGCTGAGCTATATTGAGGTATTAAAAGAGCGTAAGCCTGTAGGTCAACGTGTTGCGATTATTGGCGCTGGTGGTATTGGTTTTGATACTGCAGAATATTTAAGCCATGAAGGTGAAAGTGGTAGTCTAAATCCTGAAAAATTCTACGATGAATGGGGAATTGATACCAATTATGCGCATGTCGGTGGTTTAAAAGCAGCAAAAGTTGAAGAATCGCCACGTGAAATTTATTTATTGCAACGTAAAGCATCATCCGTGGGTGCTGGCTTGGGTAAAACAACAGGCTGGATTCATCGTACAGGTTTAAAAAACCGTGACGTTAAAATGATTGCAGGGGCAAGTTATGACCTGATTGATGATCAAGGCTTGCACATCACCGTCAATGGTCAAAGTACAGTGCTCGAAGTTGATCATGTGGTGATTTGTGCAGGGCAAGAGTCTTACACCGCCATGTATGAGCAATTACAGGCAGCAGGCAAAAATGTGCATTTAATTGGTGGGGCGAAAGAAGCAGGCGAGTTAGATGCCAAACGCGCAATTCGTCAGGGTGCTGAATTGGCAGCGAAAATTTAATGTAATTCCTTCTCCCTCTCCTTTGGGAGGGGGCTGGGGAGAGAGTTAATAATCGCTTCTGCCCAGTGCAGCAGTGCTTCAGTCTCACTCAGGGACTCTGCATAGAAATGAAATATCAAAACAAAAAAAAGGAACTTAACATGACTTTGGAAACAACAAAATTAGCGGTACAGCGTTGGCATACAATGCTGCAAAACCATGATATGTCTATTTTGAGTGAATTGCTGGCAGATGATGTGGTGTTTCGTTCACCTGTAGCGTACCAACCTTATGCGGGTAAACAAGTGGTATTTTTTATTTTGACCAATGTAATTCAGGTCTTTGAAAACTTTACTTATCACCGTGAGTTTTATACTGAAGATGGTTGCAATGTTGTACTTGAATTTTCCGCCAATGTGGGAGATAAAAAACTTAAAGGAATTGATATGATTCAATTCAATACACAAGGACAAATTGTGGACTTTGAAGTGATGATTCGCCCGAAAAGTGGTTTAGAGGCATTGGCTGTGAAAATGGGACAACGTATGGCTGCCTTTATGCCAACCGAAAAATAAAATACCGCGTGTGTATGGCAATGAAGTTGTTTTATAGAAATCGGTTTCGGGTTGGCATGCTTGAAAGTGCATGTATTGCTTGGGAGTAAAATGATGTCTACATTACAAAAAATAGCGAAAATTACACAAGCGGTTTTAGATCAGGTCACAGGCGCAGATTTACCGACGTTGTATTATCATCCACATGGAGAAATCCGTCGGGTATTGGATTATTTACCACAGCTCAAAGAAAAATACCGTCCAACACCGTGGCTGTCCAATACACATGCGCATCTTTTATATTTTGATTTAATTAAAAAGAAAACCATTCGTCAGCAGTATGATCGGGTTGATCAACTCACTATGCAAGATGGCGGTATCACCGCAGTTGCTTGGGTGGGTTATGACTTACCTGCAGATACTCCCACAATTGTTTTAATGCATACCATTACAGGTTCTTTGGAAAGTATGCGTGAGTTGGTGCGCGATTTACATCAACAGACACAGTGGCGTATTGCCTTATGTTTACGTCGTGGGCATGGCAATTTACCAATGCCTGTACCACAAATGAATCTGTTTGGTTCGACGCATGATTTGCGTGAACAAATAGTGTTTATTCAGCAACAATTTCCACAATCTGAATTATATGCTGTTGGTTCTTCCGCAGGGACAGGATTATTGGTGCGCTATTTGGGCGAAGAAGGCGAGCAAACCCCAATTAAAGCCGCGTTTGCACTGTGCCCAGGATATAACACTGAACTAGGCTTTCAGCATGTGCATCCTTTTTACAGTAAAGTGATGACCAAAAAATTATTCCAGTTTTTTATTCAGCCCCATCAGGACATTTGGCAAAACGTAAAATCTTTATCGCAAGTGTTAAGTGCGACTACATTGGCAGAGTTTGAAAAGGCGTATTTTGAATTGGCGGGTTTTGAAGATTATGACAGCTACACACAAGCCATTAACCCAATTTATGTGTTTGAGAATGTCAAAATTCCGCTTATGGTTTTAAATGCAGAAGATGACCCAGTGTGCCACATCAAAAACTTTGATCCTTATAAAGAAACCATACGGAAAATGCCAAATATTATGGTAGTGACGACCCGTAAAGGCAGTCATTGTGGTTTTTATGAAGGTGTCGGTTTTACTAAATCTTGGGCATCGCGTTTAATTTCTAATTATTTTAAAGTGCAATCGCAGTTGCTGCAGGCAAGTTAAAGTGAAGCGCACAAACCTATATAGAAATAGGTAGCTGTATTGCAAATGTATTCACGAGTTATCTCAGCGAAGACTCATCCAAATGAATAAAAAACCCAGTACACAATGACTGGGTTTTTTAACGTCAATTCAAATCTAAGATAAGAACTTACACCTTAAAACTGACTTTAACTTAAAGCTTAGTTTTAAGTGAGCACTTAGTTCTCAAGTGCTGGGGTTGCAGCAGCAATCGCAGCGGCAACAGCATCATCTTCAGATTGAGCACCTGTGTTATTGCTTGGACGTGCTTGAGTTGGTTTATCTTCTGCTACAGGAGCTGCCGCTTTCGGCGCAGGCGCAGGTGCAGCAGCAGGTTGTGCAGGTGTTTCACGACGGATTTCAGTTGTGGTGTTCACTGTTTCAGTGCGCTCCACTTCTACCTGTGCAGGCGCTTCTGGTTCAGCATCTTGAATGTTTTCAACAGGTTCTAGTGGTTCAAATTGAGCAGTTTCAGTAGTTTGTTCAGTTTGAACCTCTACTTGTTCTTGCTCATCTTGCTTTGGTTGTTCTTTTTTTACACATGCAGTTAATAACAACGCCGTTGCAATTGCACCACAAATTAAAAGTTTCTTATTCATAATTGCACAAAATAAAAGATCGGATAGACGGACGTATTATAGCAATAAAATGACAGATGAAAATCCTCTCAAGAAGTTCTAATTTTTTATAGGAAATGCTGATAGAATAACCAATTGTTTATTGTTCTATGAATTGATGCGGAATGACTTTGCTTTATTGGTGCAGAGTAAAGTAAAATTGCGCAACATTGCAGGCCGATTTAGGCTCGATTGTACGAGAAACCCAATGACCCATTTTATTTTCGTGACTGGTGGTGTAGTTTCATCACTAGGTAAAGGTATTTCAGCTGCTTCAGTTGCTGCACTTTTAGAAGCCCGTGGTTTAAAAGTAACCATGGTCAAAATGGATCCATACATTAATGTCGATCCAGGGACAATGAGTCCTTTCCAACATGGTGAAGTTTTTGTCACAGAGGATGGTGCCGAAACTGACTTAGATTTGGGTTATTACGAACGTTTCTTGCGTCGTGCGAAAATGACCAAGTTAAATAACTTTACATCTGGTCGCGTGTATCAAGACGTTCTAAACAAAGAGCGCCGTGGTGATTACTTGGGCGGTACTGTTCAGGTGATTCCACACATTACCGATAATATTAAAGAACGTGTACTTCGCGCTGGCGAAGGCTACGATGTCGCAATCGTAGAAATTGGCGGTACAGTAGGCGACATTGAATCTCTCCCATTCATGGAATCTGTACGTCAATTGATGGTGGAATTAGGGCATAAGCGTACTATGCTCATGCACTTAACTTTATTGCCATATATCAAATCTGCGGCAGAGTTAAAAACCAAGCCAACTCAACACTCAGTTAAAGAATTGTTATCTATCGGTATTCAGCCAGATATTCTCATCTGCCGTACTGAACATGATGTTGATGCTGACACTACCCGTAAAATTGCGTTATTTACCAACGTAGAAGCACGTGCGGTTGTGGTATGTAAAGATGCCAAAACCATCTACCAAATTCCGCGTACATTCTATGAACAAGACGTTGATGATTTAATTTGTGAGCGTTTTGGCTTCAATGATCTTCCAGAAGCAGATTTATCTGATTGGGATAACGTAGTTGATGCATTATTGAACCCTGAATACAGCGTTCGTGTGGCGATGGTGGGTAAATATGTTGAACTGCCAGATGCCTATAAATCTGTAAACGAAGCATTATTGCATGCGGGTATTCAAAACCGCGTCAAAGTTGAAATTGACTATGTCAATGCAGAAGACCTTGAAAGC
This sequence comes from Acinetobacter sp. YT-02, assembly GCF_002412355.1. Taxonomy (NCBI): domain Bacteria; kingdom Pseudomonadati; phylum Pseudomonadota; class Gammaproteobacteria; order Moraxellales; family Moraxellaceae; genus Acinetobacter; species Acinetobacter sp. YT-02. The sequence continues at coordinate 33,653 of NZ_NOZT01000001.1, read as the reverse complement.
CAAGACGTTAATACTGTACTTAAAGATGCCGATGCAATTTTAGTTCCGGGCGGCTTTGGTGAGCGCGGTACCGAAGGTAAAATGCAAGCCATCAAATATGCACGTGAAAACGGTGTCCCATTCTTGGGAATCTGTTTGGGTATGCAATTGGCTGTGATTGAATATGCACGTAATGTGGCAGGTATTGCCGATGCAAGTTCAACAGAGTTTAACCGTTCGACTAAGTCGCCACTTATTGGTTTGATTACTGAATGGTTAGATGAGCGCGGCGAAGTTCAACAGCGTTCTGTCGATTCTGACTTGGGCGGCACTATGCGTTTAGGTGCACAAAAATCTGAATTGGTTGAAGGTACCAAAACTCGTGAAGTGTATGGTTCTGCAGAAATTGTAGAGCGCCATCGCCATCGCTATGAAATGAATAACCGTTATATTCCTGTGCTTGAAGAAGCAGGTCTTAAAATTTCGGGTTATTCACCAATTCAGCACTTGGTTGAAACTGTTGAAATTCCGCAACATCCTTGGTTTATTGCGGTACAATTCCACCCAGAATTTACCAGCTCGCCACGTGATGGACATCCATTGTTTGCTGGCTTTATCGGTGCGGCAAAACAACAGCATCAAAAAACCAAATAAGATGGCTTTAGGGATAAACTAGGAAGTTGAAATGTCACAATTAAAACCACAAGAAATTGTACGTTTGGGTGATATACAAATGGCGAATCATTTGCCATTTGTATTGTTTGGCGGCATGAATGTACTTGAGTCTAAAGACCTTGCATTTGAAATTGCTGAAACTTATGTGGATATTTGCACACGCTTAAATATCCCGTATGTATTCAAAGCCAGTTTTGACAAAGCCAACCGTTCTAGCCTGAACTCATTTCGTGGTCCCGGTTTAGAAAAAGGCATTGAATGGCTGGCTGACATTAAAAAGCATTTTAATGTGCCAATTATTACCGATGTGCATGAGCCGTATCAGGCTGCGCCTGTGGCAGAAGTGGCAGATATTATTCAGCTTCCTGCGTTTTTAAGTCGCCAAACCGATTTGGTTGAAGCGATGGCAAAAACTCAAGCCATTATCAACATCAAAAAAGCACAATTCCTTGCGCCGCACGAAATGCGTCATATTTTGCATAAGTGTTTAGAAGCAGGGAATGACAAATTGATTCTTTGTGAGCGTGGTTCAGCATTTGGTTACAACAACTTGGTTGTCGATATGCTGGGCTTTGACATCATGAAAGAAATGAATGTACCTGTGTTCTTTGATGTAACCCATGCTTTGCAAACTCCGGGTGGTCGTGCAGATTCGGCAGGTGGTCGTCGTGCACAAATTACCACCTTGGCACGTGCAGGTATGGCAACTGGCTTGGCAGGTTTATTCCTAGAAGCACATCCTGAACCAGAGCAGGCAAAGTGTGATGGCCCATGTGCATTGCGTCTATCACAACTTGAGCCGTTCTTGGCACAGCTTAAAGAATTGGATACCTTGGTAAAAGGTTTCCAAAAGCTAGATACACACTAAATTAGATCCATATTAAATCCATATTAAATTATAGACTCATTGATGCCTAAAGCATCACGTTATTAATCAACTGAGGAATTGTTCATGAGCCAAATCGTTGACATTCGTGCACGTGAAATTTTGGACTCTCGTGGTAACCCAACCATCGAAGCAGACGTAATCTTAGCATCTGGCGTAGTTGGCCGTGCATGTGCACCATCAGGTGCTTCAACTGGTTCTCGTGAAGCTCTAGAACTTCGTGATGGCGATAAAGCACGTTACTTGGGTAAAGGCGTTAAAACTGCGGTAAATAACGTCAATACTTTAATTCGTGATGCTTTACTTGGTAAGTCTGTGTTTGAACAAAAAGACATCGACAACACCATGATTGCGCTTGATGGTACTGAAAACAAAGAAAAATTAGGTGCTAACGCAACTTTAGCCGTGTCTTTGGCTGCTGCGCGTGCTGCTGCTGATGAAAAGAAAATTCCTCTTTTCCAATACATCGCAGACCTTCGTAACAACAGCATTTTAACCATGCCTGTACCAATGATGAACATCTTAAATGGTGGTTCACACGCAGACAACAACGTTGATATTCAAGAGTTCATGATTGAGCCAGTGGGCTTTACTTCATTCTCTGAAGCATTACGTGCTGGTGCAGAAATTTTCCACTCATTAAAATCTGTATTGAATCAAAAAGGTTTAAACACAGCAGTGGGTGATGAAGGTGGTTTTGCGCCAAACTTACGTTCTAACGAAGAAGCAATCACAGTTATTCTTGAAGCTATTGAGAAGACTGGCTACAAAGCGGGTTCTGACATCATGTTGGCGCTTGACTGTGCATCTTCAGAATTCTACAAAAATGGTCAGTACATTCTTGCAGGTGAAGGCAACAAAGCATTCACAAGCAACCAATTCTCTGACTATTTAGCTGGTCTTGTAAATCAATATCCAATTATCTCAATTGAAGATGGTTTAGATGAGTCTGATTGGGAAGGTTGGTCTTACCTCACTTCGATCTTAGGTGACAAGATTCAATTGGTCGGTGATGACTTGTTCGTTACTAACCCGAAAATCTTACAACGCGGTATCGATGAAAAAGTAGGTAACTCAATCCTGATCAAGTACAACCAAATTGGTACTTTGACTGAAACGCTTGATGCAATTTACCTTGCGAAAGCCAATGGTTACACAACTGTTATTTCACACCGTTCAGGTGAAACTGAAGATTCTACAATTGCGGATCTTGCAGTAGGTACAGCAGCAGGTCAAATCAAGACTGGTTCACTGTGCCGTTCTGACCGTGTAGCAAAATATAACCAATTACTTCGTATTGAAGAATTGACGAATGCTGCATATCGCGGTAAAGCTGAGTTCAAAGGTTTGAACTAAGCGAAATCAGTAGATGTCATTATTAAATGTATTTGACTCCAAAGCGAGTAAAGCATTGTTGGGCCTTGCGATCTTTTTGATCGCAGGGTTTCAATATTTACACTGGTTTGGTGAAGGTGGTTATCGTGACCATGCTGCACTGACAGAAAAAATCCAACAACAAATAGAATTAAATACAGAGCTGAAGGAGCGCAATCGTGTACTTGCAGCAGAAGTTTATGATTTAAAAAATGGGGTAGAAGCCATTGAAGAGCATGCCCGTTTAGATTTAGGCTTAATTAAGCCACATGAAACCTTTGTGCAAATGAGCACCATCAGCACACAATATAAACCAATTTATATTCAACCGAATTCCACAGTAGATTTACGCACCAATGAATCACAACAACTTGCAGCAGCAACCGCCCCGACACCCTAAACTTTGGGCGGTTATTCCCGCAGCGGGTTCTGGTAGTCGTTTTTCTAGAACTGAACTTAAACAATATCAGTATATTCAAGATCAAACAGTCTTAGCGCACAGCATCGCACGTTTAAATCACTTGCCTTTAGCGGGTTATGTTTTGGCGATTGGTCAAGCAGATGATGTAGCGCAAAACCTAAACTTGGCACAAAAAGAAAAAGCACATTTTTGCGTAGGTGGTGCAGAGCGAGTGGATTCAGTCTTAAATGCACTGCATTATTTATCTGAAATCGCCCATGCAGATGACTGGGTTTTGGTGCATGATGCAGCGCGTCCTTGTGTGACAGCTGCTTGCCTTGAACAGTTGTATCAGACTGCACTGGCAACAGATCAAAGTGCAATTTTGGCTATTCCAGTGCGTGATACTTTAAAAAAGGTAAGCCAAGGCACAAAAATTGAAACCACGGTAAGCCGTGACCAACTTTGGCAAGCGCAAACTCCGCAAATTGCTAAACTTGATGTGCTTAAAACAGCCATTGAATCTGCATTAAAACAGCAATTGACGATTACCGATGAGGCCAGTGCTTTAGAAGCAGCAGGGCAAATTGTAAATGTTGTGCACGGTCGTTCGGATAATATTAAAATCACCTATCCCGATGATTTAGAGCTGGCACGTTTAATTTTAGCCTCACAACAACATGGATGATAAAAATCTAGTGTAATTAACACCGCGTTAAACTTGAATCTTCAACGATTAAGCTTTAATGATTCACTCTGTGCCGCTTTGCTTCTATAATTGTCCATCCTGTCTATTTTAAATACCTTTGAGTCGCATGAATCCATCGCAGCAGTATCGTTTTTTACGTCACTCATTACGTGATGGTAGAAGCATTAAAAATGATTCCTCACGCTGGACTAAATTACATTTAGATCCATGGTTGCTGTGTTTTCTGATTTTAAATGCGATTCTGGGTTTAATGGTGGTATATAGTGCCACCGCGCAAGATATGGGGATGGTGCTGCGTCAAGCAACCAGTTTTGGCATTGGTTTTATCGCCATGATTATTTTGGCGCAAATTCCGCCTAAGGTATATCAAGCTGCCAGTCCATATTTTTATATCTTTGCAGTCATCATGCTGGCTTTGGTTTTGGTCATTGGTGAAACCCGTATGGGGGCAAAACGCTGGATCAGCTTGCCGGGTATTGGCAGTATGCAACCCAGTGAATTTATGAAATTTGCCATGCCATTGATGATGGCGTGGTATTTTTCGCGTCGTGCTTTCCCGCCTAAATTGATCCATATCATTGTCGCTTTAGTGATTATGATGATTCCTTTTGTCTTGGTGGCATTGCAACCCGATTTAAACATTGGTTTGATTATTCCCGGTGTCTTTGCGCTATTTTTAAGTGGCATGTCATGGCGATTAATATTGGGGGCAATCACCGCATTGGCTGTTGCAGCACCGTTGCTTTGGATGTTCTTTTTGCAGGAATACCAAAAGAAAAGGGTACTCACCTTATTTGACCCAGAGTCGGACGCCTTGGGGGCAGGCTGGAATATTATTCAATCCAAAATTGCCATTGGGTCAGGCGGTTTTACAGGTAAAGGTTATTTAGAGGGAACACAATCGCATTTGGGTTATCTGCCTGAACATCATACTGACTTTATTATGTCGACCTATGCCGAAGAGTTTGGTTTTATTGGCGTGTTTTTACTGTTCAGTTTGTTTGCCGCGATTATTTTACGTTGTTTGATGATTGGGATGAATTGTTTCCATAATTTCGGGCGTTTGTATGCAGGCACGGTTGGTCTGACTTTCTTTTTCTTTGTATTTCTAAACTCAGGGATGGTGAGTGGTATTTTACCTGTAACGGGTGACCCATTGCCGCTGATGAGTTATGGTGGAACGGCTGTTATTTCCATGTTGGCGAGTATGGGGATTGTGATGTCTATCCATACTCATCGTTAATACAGAATCCATCTGAAAGATGATATAGGTGAGTTTTGCTATTATCATCTTTTTCTCTTTTTGTGGTTTTAAAAAGCCTAAGCAATTAGGATAAACACAAAACAATCCTTATAATATCCAGTAAATTTACTTTATTTATTAAGCAATAATTTAAAAAGAACAGCATAACAGTAACACAGAGCACCCCATGACCCATTTAATTTTTATTGCACTTTTCCCTTTGATTGCCTTAATTGCAATGGGTTATCTGCTTAAGCAATCACGTATGTTGGATGAGCCATTTTGGAAGGGTGCAGAAAAGTTAAATTACTATATTTTGTTTCCTAGCATGTTGTTATTAAACCTCGCTACAGCAAACATTGAAGCGAAATCAATCGCACAGATTTTGTCGGTCGTAGGGATTATTGTGGCTTTAGTAAGTTGTCTGTTATATGCCTTGCGCGGCTATTTCAAAACACCCGCAGTCCGTTTTGGGGTGTATATGCAAAGCATGGTACGTTTCAATACGTATATCGGTTTGGCTTTGGTCGCAGCATTGTTTCAGGTGCAGGGCATGGCGCTGTTTGCGATTATTTTGGTGTTCTGCATTCCATTGGTGAATGTTTTATCTGTGCTGGCTTTAAGCGATACTAAGACTTTACAGGCAAAGCAAATCCTATGGTCATTAATGAAAAATCCATTAATTTTAGGGTGTATTGTTGGCGGTCTATTTAATTTATCAGGTTTGAGCTTGTGGGAAGGTGCAGCGCATTTTATTCGTCAAATAGCGTTATGCAGTTTGCCTTTGGGATTAATGTGTGTGGGCGCAGCATTACAATTTAATGGCTTGCAACGAGATGTATTCGCATTGGCATTGAATGTGTTCGGGCGTTTGTTATTTATGCCTGCTTTGGCTTGGCTAATTTGTCAGAGCTTAAATGTTCCAGTGTTGGAGTCGCAAATTTTAGTCTTGTTTTTTGCTTTACCTACTGCATCGGCAGCTTATGTACTTACACAAGTTTTAGGGGGAGATAGTCGTTTAATGGCTTCAATTATTAGCTTGCAAACCGTATTCGCCGCATTAACTTTGCCAATTGTGTTGTGGTTGCTCATTTAATCTGTCTAATACAATCTATTGTTCAGCGTTAATCGTATAAACGATAGATGCCCGCAAAGCGTTCACAACCTTTTTGTTTGGTTTGAATTTTTAAGATTGTTTTAGAATAATTAAACTCATAACTGCAATCGTGCTCATTGTCGATGATTTTGTTTTTTTGATCAGGTGTTGTATAAGCTAAAAAGGCAATACTTTGGCTTTCAAGGCGGTTATTTGGATTGCGATAAGCAATACCTTCAATTTTAATGCTGTTTTTATTGAGTTGATGAATTTGTAAATGTACGGGTTGTGCAGCAAATTGACCATTTTCATATTTTAAATAATGTTGAGTCATGCTTTGATTCATTGAAGTGAAAAAATTCAGTTGATCAATTCTAAAATCAAATTGCTGAGTATAACAATTTAAGCTTTTGCATTGCTGTAAGCGTTGGATCCACAATTGCTGAGTATCTTCTAACAAGCGAATAGGCGCATCACTCATCAAATAAGCTGTTAAATGTTGATCACTTAATTTTTCACGCAATTCTGAGAAATTTTCTGTGCACACCTGCGCCAACTTTTTATTGGGTGTAGATCTACAATCAATCCCTTGTGCATAAGAGAAAGATGAATATAAACAGCCAAATAACAGCAGTGTACTTAAGTTTTTGATAAGATGAATCTCAGATTTCAACAGCATGATCGCTTATACTTTCACTATGTTGCGCTAGGTCTAATATAGCGAAATCGAAAGTATGAATACAAGATTTCAATGATTTATTTCTACAGGAGTTGAACATGGTTGCACAGATTCGTATTGGACAAGGATTAGATGTTCATGCCTTTGAAGCGGGAGATTTTGTGACGCTTGCAGGTGTTCAAATTCCTCATACACAAGGTTTAAAAGCACACTCAGATGGTGATGTAGTGCTGCATGCACTATGCGATGCATTATTAGGTGCTTTGGCGCTGGGGGATATTGGGCAGCATTTTCCAGATACCGATCCAAATTATAAAGGTGCAGATAGTCGGGTATTGCTTAAACAGGTTTATCAACTCATTTTAGACCGTGGCTATAAACTGAATAACGCCGATATTACTGTGGCGTGCGAACGTCCTAAACTTGCACCGCATACGCTAGAAATGCGCCAAAGTGTCGCTGATGTATTGGATGTAGAGGTCACACAAATCAGTATCAAAGCGACAACCACTGAAAAATTAGGTTTTACTGGGCGTCAGGAAGGTATTTTAGCAACAGCGATTGTATTGATTTCTCATACAAAATAATCGCGTTAGAATTTTATCTATACAATCTGCTGAATTAAGAAAGTTCAGCAGATTCTAAAGCTTGTTGTAAATCTTGCGTGGCTTTACGACCTTGTAATTGCAAAGAAACGGCGTGAATTAAGCCTGTCCAAGTTTCATTGGGTTTCCAGATATCATGTAAAAAGTCTTGAGCCGTTGCAATATCCACATCCATAAAATATTGACGATACAAATACATTAAACTACTGACGTGGTTGTTATTGCTGCAATGTACCCACACCATTTGGCTTTCTAATAAATGATTGACCAAATCGAGCAATAATAAACATTGATCAGAGGATGGTGTTTCCCATGAAATTGGCAGTTGAATATAGTTTAGTCCAACATCCAGACAAATTTTGTCTTCATGGGGAAGGGCGTGTTCCGCATCACTTTCAGCCAAATTAATGACAGTGCCAATACCATATTCTTTAATTTGTTTTAATTCTTCAGCCGTAGGCTGACCTGAAGAAAACAAACGCTCATGAATGAACTGGAAATTTTTAATTTGGCTAAGTTGGGTTTCAATGTCATTCATGCGCGCAGAATTTCCTATGCTACAAATAGAAACGCCATCATGAAGATGGCGTTTTTAAATCTTAACGATTCACTAAAACGTCTTTTAATGCTTCATGCATTTCAAGCAATGCTTTTTCAGTGGTATCCCAGTCGATACAACCGTCAGTCACAGACTTACCATACTCTAAATCGCATAAATTTTCAGGAATATCTTGACGACCACCTTTCAGGTGACTTTCGACCATAATCCCAACAATAGACTTATTGCCATCTAAAATTTGCTCAGTGATATTTTTTAATACCAATGGCTGTAAGAATGGGTCTTTGTTTGAGTTAGCATGGCTGGTGTCAATCATGATTTTGGTGCTGACTTTGGCTTTGTTTAATGCATTTTCAGCATCTGCAACAGAGCCTGCATCGTAGTTAGGCTTGCCATTACCACCACGTAAAACCACGTGTGCATACGGGTTGCCGCTAGTACGAATTACTGAAACCTGACCTTGATCATTAAGACCCAAGAAGCTGTGACCGTGTTTTACCGACTGCATGGCATTGGTAGCAACTGTTAAGCCGCCATCTGTACCATTTTTAAAGCCGACTGGAGAAGAAAGACCAGATGACATTTCACGGTGCGTTTGGCTTTCTGTAGTGCGTGCACCAATTGCAGACCAAGAAATTAAATCTTGATAATACTGCGGAGAGTTTGGATCAAGTGCTTCAGTCGCACATGGCAAACCTTTTTCATTTAACTCAAGTAAAAGTTTACGACCAAGACGCAAGCCTTTTTCAATGTTAAAAGAGTCATTCATGTCTGGATCGTTAATTAAGCCTTTCCAGCCCACTGTAGTACGTGGTTTTTCAAAATAAACACGCATCACAATATAAAGAGAATCTTTTACTTTTTCGCTTAATACTTTTAAACGATCTGCATATTCATGTGCAGCAGCAGGGTCATGAATAGAACATGGACCAATCACCACAAATAGACGCTTGTCTTTACCATCTAAAATATTGCGGATTGTTTCACGACCACGAAGAACGGTTTGATAAGCATTTTCAGTCAAAGGTAACTCAGTTTTTAATTCTGCAGGAGTCACGAGTGGCTGAATACTTTCAATATTCACGTCATCGATGTCTGATTGTGTAAGAGGATTAGACTGTAAAGTATTCATTGCCGTCACTGGTTTGATCATACAAAAGATTGTTTAATAGTCTGAATATAACATGAATTTCACTGTATTTTGTTATAAAAAGATGAATACTTCTTTAAAAAATAAGCGATGAATCGGGTAGATAAATTAAACGGTCTGTTTTAGCAAAATCCTGTCAGATAAAGCATTCATTATTGGCTGGCTTGTGCCTCAGAAACTGCTGTTGCAGTTTCTTGTGTGCTGATAGGTTTTGATTTCACAGGATTGACCATAAAGTTAATCCCGATAATAAATAAGGTAATACCTAAAACTTTACGAATCACTTTTTCAGGTAAACGTGAACTGACTAAAGTTCCCACCACAATTGCAGGAATCGAGCCAACCAACAACCAAACCAATAGGTGAAAGTCGACATTGCCTGAACTCATGTGACCTAAGCCTGCAACTAGGGTAAGTAAGACGGCATGCACGACATCTGAACCGATAATACGAATCATCGGTAGATTCGGGAACATCAGCACCAATGCCATGATGCCAAAAGCACCTGCACCCACTGAAGAAAGTGTGACAAATACACCCAGTACAACTCCCATAATTACAATGAGGGCACGCTTATCTGCAGCCTGTAGTTTGACCTTTTCAAGGTCTTGGGTCATATCGGGCAATTCTTGTTTATGGTATTTATTAAAAAACGTTTCAATTTGACTGCGAAACACAATTGAGATGCCAGTTAAGGTCAACATAAAGCCCAGTACCACGGTCAGTACCATTTTGTAATGGGTAGATTGGCTTAAATAATTCTCTAAAACCCAGTGGGTCGCAAATGAAGCAGGGATACTGCCCACCGCAAGCCAAATGACAATGGGCCATACAATATTCATTTTTTTGGCATGAACCAATGAGCCGCAGAATTTTGAAATGGCGGCATAAAGTAGGTCTGTTCCAATTGCGATATGCGGTTCAATTTTAAACAAGCTGATCAGAATGGGAGTCATCAGTGAACCGCCACCTACGCCAGTCACACCCACGCAGAAGCCGACCAATACACCTGCCAAAATAAACTCTAAAGGACCAACCATGAAGATATGCCGAAGTCAAAAATCGTGAATATATTATGACTTTTGGCAATAAGCTGTTGTCTTGATTAATGATTTACTTATTCTTAAAACAGATATAGTCAATGTGGAAAATCAGTGCAAAAGATCGCAGATTCAAGCCACGGCTTACTTTCTGTTTCTTACAAAATACAGTGGCTATGCTAAAATGCGAAAATTCATATCCATTAAAATTTAGAGGACAAAACGCTTGCAAAATCGGAAACTTAAAATAGGTATCGTTGTGGGAGAAGTATCGGGTGATACTTTGGGGGCACAACTCATGCGACGTTTTCGTGAGCAAGGCATTGATGCTGAGTTTGAAGGCATTGGTGGTCCGCAAATGATTGCGGAAGGGTTTAAAAGTTATTATCCGATGGATATTTTATCGGTAATGGGCATTGTTGAAGTGCTGAAAGATTTGAAAAAACTCTTTGCAGTACGAGATGGTTTGGTCGAAAAATGGACTCAAGATCCAGTTGATGTCTTTGTTGGGGTTGATGCACCCGATTTTAATTTACGTCTTGCCAAAAGTTTAAAACAGAAAAACTTGCCAATTAAAACCGTGCAATATGTTAGTCCTTCGGTATGGGCATGGCGACAAGGTCGAGTGCATGGCATTAAAGCCAGTATAGATTTGGTGCTGTGTTTATTTCCGTTTGAAAAAGCCTTTTTTAAAAAATGGGATGTGCCTGCAGCCTTTGTCGGACATCCTTTGGCGAGTCAATTGCCGTTGGAAAATCCAATTGCTGCAGCAAAGCTCGAATTGGGTTTAGACCAACAGCAACAATATATTGCACTCTTGCCCGGTAGCCGACGTGGTGAAATTGAGCGTTTAGGGCCGTTAGTTTTAGATGCGGCTTATATTTTGACGCAAAAATATCCGCAGTTTAAGTTTCTAATTCCTGCAATTAATGATGCACGTAAACAACAAGTTGAAGCGTTATTACAGTCTTATCCGAGTGCATTACAAGACAAAGTGCAATTGATGGAAAATCGTGGCACAGAATCTAAAATTGGACGTCAGGTGATGAATGCGTCCGATATAATTGCACTAGCTTCAGGCACGGCGACGCTAGAAGCAATGCTATTACATCGTCCAATGGTTACGTTTTATAAGCTGAATCGGATCACGTATTGGATTGCGAAACTGTTGGTGAAAATTCCTTATTATTCATTGCCAAATATTATTGCAGGTAAAAAGGTGATTCAGGAGTTAATTCAGGAGGATGCAACACCTGAGCGTTTAGCAGTAGAAATTGAAAAGTTAATTGATATCGAAACAGCACAAATTCAAGTGATGCAACATATCACTATGCATAAGCAATTATTGTCCGATAACAGCGAAGACCCTGCACAAGCAATTTTGGCGATTTTAGATCGTTAAACTGTTCATTTCGTGATTGCATTGTTGTTTTGAAACTGCTGCCGATACTGGCTAGGTGTTAGCTCGAATTGCTTTTTAAAAGTTTGGCTAAAGGCGGTTTCGGAAGAATAACCGACACGATGGGCAATTTGTTGAATCGACAATTGTCCTTGCTGTAAATAATGCGATGCCAAGCGTAGCCGATGTTGTTGTAAGTATGCCAAAGGCGGCTCACCAATCACCTGATTAAACAAATTGGCAAATTTAGAACGTGACATGCAACATTGTTCTGCCAAACTTTCTACCGTCCATGCTTTTTCGGGTTGACCATGAATAGCTGCGAGCGCATTGGAAAGTTCAGGATGTGCCAAAGCGCCGAGCCAGTTATTTGAGTCATCAAGCTGAAAAATATAATCACGCACACATTCAATCAGTAAAATACTGACCAAGTGATCTAATATTTTATCCCGTCCCGGTCGGATTTGATGACTTTCCACCGCTAAAAATTGCAAGCCAATTTGTAACCACTCGGGCGCTGTGCTGCACATGATATGCGGAATATGCAGATATTCGGGTAGGGCACTTAAAAGCGGTTTTGCCATGGTGGTGTCCATGTGGCATTGAATCACCAAAATAAATGCGTCTTCAGCTTGTGTGTGATTTATCGTGCCAAAATTTATTGACTGCTGTGACTGAATTTGAAATAAATCCGAAATATCAAAGTGTTCTGTCCAGTGAGTGTCTGCAGTTGCACTTGCGTAATGACTGCAACCCGATGGAATCAGGACAATATCACCTGCATCAATGTGAAGGTGTGTCTGTGCAGATAAATGGATATGCAGCGAGCCTTGTAGTACTACATAAGCCAGCATTGCCCCTTGGTCACGATATTGAAATGACCAATCTCCTTGAGGATTTAAATAGATATATTCTGATTGGTGCAGATGTATATCATCAAAAATTTTACTTAAAGCATCCATATTTTAAGCATAAATCATTATAAAAAATAAACCTGTGATTTCAGGACAATATAGCGCATTTTTGCGCCAAAGACTTTTGCATAGCTTTTTTGGACGTCTGCAACTGTTCATTCTCGTGTCTTTCCTCAAATATATAGGTAGAACAGCGTAGAAGGAAGAAAATAAGATGAACGCACCACTTCATTTGCTTAAAGAGATGGAACAGGATGTTCCTTATAAAAGCGCGGCTCAACTCGATAAAAAGCGTTATTTATGGTTGATCAGCCCATTTTTACCTGTATTGGGGATGGGGATTTTGGCGGGTTATCAATTCGCTCCGAAGCCTGTGAAAAAAGTTTTTGCTCTAGGTGGCCCTTTATTATTGCATGTGATTATTCCAACAATTGATACTTTAATTGGTCAAGATGCCAATAACCCAAGCAATGAAGATGTGAAACGACTTGAGGAAGATCGGTATTATTCGCGTTTGGTGAAAAGTTTTATTCCTTTGCAATATGCCGCCAATATTTATGCAGCTTATTTGGTTGGACGGCCACAAACCTCGTTAGTCGATAAAATTTTTCTGGGTATTTCCATGGGGATGGTGAATGGTATTGCTGTCAATACTGCGCATGAACTCAGCCATAAATCTTCAAAAATTGATCACTTACTGTCACATTTGGCTTTAGCACCAACAGGATATAACCATTTTCGGGTTGAGCATCCGTATGGGCATCATAAACGTGCTGCGACACCTGAAGACCCTGCATCTTCACGTATGGGAGAAACATTTTATGAGTTTTGGCCCCGCACGGTAAAAGGTTCGTTTAAGTCTGCACTGCAAATTGAAACTCAGCGTTTAAAACGTAAAGGCAAAAGTTTTTGGTCGAAAGACAATGAATTATTACAAGGCTGGGGCATGAGTGCGGCATTTCATGCTGCATTGTTGGCGCGTTTTGGTACTGGGATCATTCCGTATTTGGCGACACAGGCTTTTTATGGCATTAGCCTGTTTGAAATAATTAATTATATAGAACATTATGGCTTGCTTAGACAAAAAGATGCGCATGGCAAATATGAGCGCACTATGCCTGAACACAGCTGGAATAATAACAATATTGTGACCAATTTGTTTTTGTATCAATTACAACGTCATTCCGATCATCATGCTTATCCAACCCGACCATTTCAGGCTTTGCGACATTTTGATGAAGCGCCTGAATTACCAAGCGGTTATGCCAGCATGTTGCTGCCTGCCATGATTCCACCTTTGTGGTTTAAAATTATGGATAAACGTGTATTTGAACATTATCAAGGCAATTTAAACAAAGCCAATATTCAGCCTAAACGCCGTGCACGAATTTTTAAGAAATTTGGTGTGGTGGATAATTGATTGAATTATTAAGATTATTTTTTAATATTCATTTTGATATTTCTTTTGTATATATCTTTCAAAGGAAAGATTGAGATGTATACCAGATGTCTATTTTCACTCATCTTACTATGAATTGACTTCATCTCATTTTGGCGCATAATAAAGTTATATATTTATATAATATTGAGGTGGGTATGATTCATACAAACTTGAGAAAAGTAGGTGGTTCGGTCATGCTTGCCGTACCGCCTACATTATTAAAAAGTTTAGGTTTAGATGCGGGAAAGGAAGTTTCTCTGAGCATTGTGAATGGTAAGTTAGTGGTCGAACCTAAAGCGAAGCCATCTTATAAATTGGCTGACTTGCTGCAAGAGCATCAAGCTTTAGCATTAGAGCAAGATGCGTGGCATGATGTAAAAGCAGTTGGGCGAGAAGAAATCTAATGAATCAAGGCGATATTTATTTGATTTCATTAGATCCAACACTTGGACATGAACAACAAGGTAAGCGACCTGTATTTGTTATTTCACCTAAGTCATTTAATCTTATTACTAAAATGCCGATTGTTTTGCCTATTACTTCTGGTGGAAACTTTGCACGAAATATGGGTTTCGCTGTAGAGCTTATTGGTGGGAAAACTACAGGTATTGTGCGTTGTGATCAATCTAGAGCTTTAGATTTTGAAGCTAGACACGCGCGGTTTTTAGAATCCTCGCACGCAGATGTTTTGGATGAGGTTTTAGCAAGATATATCGCAATTTTTTCACCTGAAGATTAATTTATATCGAAAAAGACAGAAATTTATAGCAATATTTCTATGAAAATCTGTCTTTTATCTTACTTTACTATATGCCTTAAATCATAAAATCACTTGAGCTCACTCGAACTTTTACCTAATTCACGACGGGCAATAATCAATAGCTGAATCTGTTGCGTACCTTCAAAAATATCTAAAATTTTCGAATCACGTGCCCATTTTTCCAATAACTCATCTTCGTTATAACCCACCGATGCAGCTAACTCGACACACCTGAGCGTGATTTCATTACACACGCGACCAGCTTTGGCTTTGGAAATAGAAGCTTCGCGTGAGTTAGGCTGTTTATTGTCTGCCATCCATGCTGCTTTGAGCATCAATAAACGTGCGGCTTCCCATTCTGCTTCCATCCGATAAGTCTGTGCTGCGATATGTGAACACTGTAAATAGGGCGTGGCATAATTTGCATCTAATTGGTCTTTAAAAATTTCCTTAATCCGCTCTAAAGCGGCTTTGGCACAACCAACGGCCATAGCTGCCACCAAAGGGCGAGTGTTATCAAAGGTTTCCATCACACCTGCAAACCCTTTGGCAACATCAATTTCTGCATTGCCTAAAAGGTTGCTCGCAGGAACACGGCAATTTTCAAATCGAATTGTTGCTGTGTCCGAGGCTTTAATCCCTAATTTATGTTCTAAGCGTTCCACGGTCATGCCAGGTGTGCCCTTAGTCACAACAAAGGATTTGATCGCAGCACGTCCCAGTTTTTTGTCTAAGGTTGCCCACACAACAACGGCATCGGCGCGGTCACCAGAGGTCACAAAAATCTTTTCACCATTTAAAATATATTCATTGTCTACTTTGGTGGCAGTGGTACGAATAGCCGCAGAGTCAGAACCACAGTTGGGTTCGGTAATTGCCATGGCTGCCCAAACACCATTAAAGCGTGGTAATTGTTCTTCATTGGCCACCGCAGCAATCGCAGAATTACCTAAACCTTGGCGTGGCATACTGAGTAATAAACCTGTATCGCCATAACACATTTCGACAATACTCAGTGCGGTAGACATATTTACGCCATTTTTGTTACCTGTAGATGTGTCACCACGTTTGTTGACTGCTGCACCTGCATTCATGCCATCGCCCGCTTGGTTCATACCATCAACTAAGGCGGCAAGCATGTCTAATTCTTTCGGGTAGGCGTGTTCGGCTTTATCATATTTCCTTGAAATGGGACGTAATACATTTAAAGCAACTTCATGTGCCTGATCGACCAACATTTTGAATTTTTTTGGATTTTGTAAATTCATGGATATATTCCTTATTTTTCTAGCTGGCTATCGTTTATTGATGGTGTGAGATTAGGCATGCAAGCCTGAATGCATAATTGCAGTTGCACGTAAATCACGATACCAACGCTCTACAGGATGTTCTTTGGTAAAGCCATGACCACCTAAAATTTGCACGCCATTGGTGGCAATTTGCATAGATTTTTCTGCACAGAGCAGACGTGCTAAATATGCTTCTCGATGAAAGTTTTTACCCGATTCGGCAAGACTCGCTGCATTCAGCAACAGCATGCGCATGGCTTCAATTTCAATGGCCATATCTGCAATCATAAAAGCCACACTTTGACGATGTGAAATTGGTTCGCCAAATGCAGTGCGCTCATTGGCATAGCGAATACAATAACTTTTCACTGCTTCACAGCAACCAACTGCCATGGCGCACCACATGAGATTACCTAAATCTAAAAATGCGCTATAATCAAAATCATCTGTGCCTAAACGCTCCGCAGGGGTTTGATTAAACTTTAAAGTCGCCGTTTCGCAGGCTTTTAAGCCCATTGCAGGCGCTGCTTTAAATTGAATAGAAGCATCACGTTGCACAATGAACACATCGGCTTGACCATTTAGCTCTGCACTAACCAAAAATAAATCTGCTGTTTCGGCCAAAATCACCAGCGTTTTTTCACCTGTAATTAGGTACTGTCCATTTTGCAAAGTCGCTTTGGTTTTTAGCTGATACGGATTAAACGCAGCAGTATTTTCCTGAATCGCAAAAGTGGCTTGAAGTGGCGTTGGATGGTTCGCGTCTGTTTCGGAAAACGCAGATAAATACTGATTTTGAACCTGTTCTGAACCCCAGCGAGTTATGGCATTCATTACGCCAAATGTGGAAAGTAATCCTGCGGTTAAGCCAAAGTCACCACGTGCCAATTGTTCGGCAATTAAAATATGGCTGACAATATTTTGTTCAGTGGCAACACCGCCTAAAGCTTCGGGCAGAGCATAGGTGTTCAAACCTAAATCTGTGCTGTATTGCCATAATACTTGTGGGAATTTCGCATCATGATCTGCCTGATGTGCCAATGGATAGATCACTTCTGTAGCAAATTGCTGCATGGCATCGACCAGCATTTGCTGTTCTTCACTCAATGACAAATCAAATAAATCTTTGGATTGACGTGTCAGTCGTTGTTGCGGTAATTTTTGTGTGCTTTTAAAATTTTTTTGAGTGGTTTCAAAGGTTTTAAAACCTGCTTTGGCTGAGTGATATAGAGATTGTTCAACCCATTTGCGTAATTTGAATTGATCGAGCAGATCACTCGATGCCATTTTAGTGAGTAGCGCTAAGCCGAATCCTTGGGCTTTGTTTATCATTTGACTCATGATTGTGTTGTCCTACACAGAGAATGCTTGTTTTTTATGCTGACATGCAGACTATAAAAAAACTATGTCATTGCTGACATGCAGAATTGTCAAAGATAAACGGTAAAAATTTTCTTATAACTGGACTAATATGTGGATTTTTATAGATTATTAATTTTATAGAAATCTACGCTTTTAAAATAAATTGACCTAAATGACAATTGCATCGAGTGGGCAACAATCATTTAGGTCTATATAACAGCTTTGATCAAAGAAATAAAAGTTGGGACTTAAATAAACTTTTGAATCATTTTGCGGACATTGGTTTTCGCATCAATCACGGTCATAAAGGTGTAGGCACCAATAAATTTACGGCTAATAAACATAAATTCTTTAGGCGGCACACTAAAGTAACGCGAAGCCATCGATTTAGATGCTTGTTGCATGACACGGCTATGCAGCTGACTTTTTTTCCAGTCATAGCGCGATTGTTCATCCATCACGCCTGCAGGTAAATCGCGGTTATTGTCTAAGTGACTAAAGGCTTCGGTTGCCAATAGAAACACTTTTGCCATGTCAGGTTTAATGCTTTCAGGGATGCTGTCAAAAAACTCATAACCCGTCATGGCATTCACCATCATTTGTGGGTCGTGGTAATAACCCGCCTTGATCAAATTACGCGCCACAGTCAGCAAGTGTTGATCAAATTGACGAATAGCACCAAAGTCGAGCAGTACAATTTTATCGTGAATATCTTCACCATTACCTAAGCGAACTAAGTAGTTGCCAAAGTTCGGGTCAGTCTGCATTTCGCCCCATTCAAATACTTCACGCACAGCAATTTCTAAAGAGGCTTCGCCTAATTGGTTACGGCGTTCTTGAGGTAATGAGAGCATGACAGGGCTGTTAATCGGTACGCCACGTTCAAAGGTCATACACAGCACTTGTTCGCTACAGTATTCATCCACAATTTGCGGCACAATGTAGCGCGGATCATCTTTTAAACGGGCAGCAAAACGACGTGTCGTTTCCGCTTCAATTTGATAGTTGACTTCACGATGCATCATTTCACGCACTTCATCAAACCACTGATCAAATTCACGGGTTTGCGGCACCATGCGTGTCAATTTGAGCATATTTCTAAATAGGCTCATGTCTGAGTCAATCGCATCTGCTACGCCTGGATATTGGATTTTTAATACCAACTCCAAACCATCCGACTTGCGGGTCGCGCGGTGAACTTGAGCCAAAGAGGCTGTACCTAATGGCTCATGATCAATGGTGAGATCATCAAGTTTGGCACCTAACTGTGCCTGTAATTGCTGTTTAATTGCAGGCCATGCCAATGCGACAGTCTGGTTATTCAGCGTGTTGAGTGCTTGCGTAATTTCTTCAGGTAAAAAATGTTCGCCGTACAGCGCCATCATTTGCCCAATCTTCACGATAGAGCCTTTGAGTTTGCCAATTTCAGCCACCAAGTAATCGGCTTGTTCTTTCATGGCTTTTTTTCGTTTACGTTCTTTTTCTTCTTCGCTTGAAAACATAGAGGTGGCATTCGAGGCTGCCCATCGTGTTCCTGCAAGTAAAGATGCCTTTGCGATGGATAAGCGTCGATCCATAGAGGAAGTCTTGAGTTGTTTAAGCTTATCGTTCTGATCTGACATTAAAATCAATCCTTAAATCAGCAATATGCAGGAAAATTAGATTGTAACGGATATTAGCGCGTCTTAACGTATTAAAAAAGTTCAACTTGCTGAACGACGAGTTTCCTCGTGAAAAAAGTATGAAAAACGGCTTAAAAGTACTTTTACATCCGATATTGCACTTTGGTTTCGGCTTTTTTCATCAATTGCGCTTTGTTGTCTTGGATAAATTTGAGAATCATCAATTTTACAGAATCGTGTAAAAAACCATGCGCATATCCCTTAACAATAATCACGCTGGGCAAACTAAAAAATAGATATTTGGCATCATCTAATGACGCATTTTCAAAAATGCCGTTTTCAATCAAAATTTGCTGAAAAAATTGTTTTTCAATCAAGACTGCTTCGGAGTGGTTGTCGTTCCAATAGCTTTGGCGCATGGCCATCAAATTATTGTGTTTGTAGCTCATAAGGCTGAAAGTTTCATCTATAAAATGAGTAATTCAATTATTGGGATATTGTCACATTTTTCAATGATTGTTGTGCATTTATCATAGACTGAATCATAAAAAGCAGGGGATTGACTATATGCTTTTTAACCTGAATCTTGTAGCATCAATGCAGTAATTTGGGTTTTGTAAAATTATAAAATATTGAAAATTTACCGCGCTTTAAAAACAGACTGCGCTCAGGGGAAAATATGAAAGTTTGGATATTTACACTATTGGGGATGCTGACTTTGGGTACAGCTCAAGTTTGGGCGAATGGCGTTTCACAAGGCTATACGCAATGTATGAACAATAGTTATGGCAAAATTTCCCAATCGCAAAAATGTATTAAAACTGAGCAAAAAGCACAAACCAAACGACTCAAAAAACACTATAAAGCCTATGTAAAACGCAGCGCAGGCAATGCCAGTAATATTCAACAACAGCATCAACTTTGGGAAAACCGTGTAAAACAACGCTGTTATTTATCGACTCAAAGCGATTTTGCCGCATTACAACGTGCACAATGTGTTTTGCTGCAAACAGCAGAGCGCGCTGATTATTATCAAGGTCAGTTTGTGGGAATCAAATAAGTAAAACCATAGTAAATAAATTACTTGGAAACTGCTTAAACATTATAAAACCGAGCAAAACAAGGTATCATAAGGCGTTTTAAAATTTGACCTTGGAGCGCCTTAAGTGGATCGACCGACAATTAGCCCTGAACATTTGCAGGAAGCTGCTGAAAACCTATCAACCATTCGTGATTTTATTCGCTTTGGGGTTACAGCACTACGTCAATACGATGCACATTTAGGTCAAGGTACAGAAGATTATTTTGCAGAAAGTTCTGCATTGGTGTTACAAACTTTGTCTTTAGACTGGAATGCAGACGCTGAAATTTTAGATGCAAAATTATTGCCGAGCGAAGCAGCTGAATTTTTAAGCTTGCTCGAACGCCGTATCAATGAAAAAGTACCAACTTCTTACTTATTAAACTTGGCGTATTTCTTCGGAAAACCATTTTATGTCGATGAGCGTGTTCTAATTCCACGTTCACCTATTGCCGAGCTAATTGAAAATCGTTTTGCGCCATATTGCCTAGATGAAGAAGGTCAAATGCGCGAAGCAGATAACAATTTACCAGCCAATGCTGCGCCTAAAACCCCACAACGTATTTTGGATATGTGCACGGGTTCAGGTTGTATTGCGATTGCTTTGGCTTATGCTTTTCCAGATGCTGAAGTCGATGCAACTGACATTTCAAAAGATGCTTTGGAAGTCGCACAAATTAACTGTGAACATCACAACAAACAATACCAAGTGGCGTTGCTTGAGTCTGATTTATTCGCCAAAATCCCAGCCGAAAATCAGTATGATTTAATCGTATCTAACCCGCCGTATGTTGATGCGGAAGATATGGCAGATTTACCTGAAGAATTCCATCATGAGCCAGAATTGGCATTGGCAGCAGGGCAAGACGGCTTAGATTTAGTCCGTAAAATGTTGGCGCAGGCGGCAGATTACTTAACTGAAGATGGTCTGATTGTGATTGAAGTAGGTAATTCTGAATGGGCGATGAAACAGAATTTCAACACGGTTGATTTGCACTGGTTAAAATTCCAAAAAGGTGGTTCAGGTATTTTTGCATTGACTGCAGCACAATGCCGTCAATATCGCGATTTATTTATTCAATCTGTTCAAGCATAAGGAGTCGTTGGACGTGGCAGGTAATAGTATAGGGCAACTTTTCCGTGTAACGACTTGTGGTGAATCTCATGGCGTAGGTCTGATGGCGATTGTCGATGGCGTGCCACCAGGGATTGAACTGTCTGCAGAAGATTTACAAAAAGATTTGGATCGCCGTAAACCGGGTACGTCTAAGTTTGCGACACAGCGTAAAGAACCCGATGAAGTTGAAATTATTTCAGGTGTCTTTGAAGGTAAAACCACTGGAACTTCAATTGGTTTACTGATTCGTAATACTGACCAAAAATCGAAAGACTACGGTAATATTGCACAGACTTTCCGCCCTGGGCATGCAGATTATACCTATACGCAAAAGTATGGTTTCCGCGATTATCGTGGTGGTGGACGTTCAAGCGCACGTGAAACAGCAATGCGCGTTGCAGCAGGTGCAATTGCAAAAAAATACCTGTTCGAAAAATTTGGAATTGTGATTCGTGGTCACGTCACTCAAATTGGTACAGAAAAAGCTGAAAAGCTAGATTGGAACGAAGTACCAAACAATCCATTTTTCTGTGGCGATGCCGATGCTGTACCACGTTTTGAAGCTTTGGTAACGTCTTTGCGTGAACAGGGTACAAGCTGTGGTGCAAAACTGGAAATTGTGGCTGAAAAAGTTCCTGTGGGTTGGGGGGAACCTGTTTTTGATCGTTTAGATGCCGATATTGCCCATGCCATGATGTCTATCAATGCTGTGAAAGGCGTTGAAATTGGAGATGGTTTTGCAGTGGCAGCGCAGTTTGGGCATGAAACCCGTGACGAACTGACCACTGACGGCTTTTTGGCGAACCATGCAGGCGGTATTTTAGGCGGTATTTCTAGTGGTCAAGATATTCGTGTTGCGATTGCTTTAAAACCAACAGCCAGTATTACTACACCTGGTAAAACCATTAATTTAAACCGTGAAGATACGGATGTACTGACCAAAGGACGCCATGATCCTTGCGTAGGTGTGCGTGCAACGCCAATTGCAGAAGCTATGCTTGCGATTGTATTGATGGATCATTTCATGCGTCATCGTGCGCAGAATGCCGATGTGGTTGCACCGTTTGCACCCATTGAGCCGAAATAACAATATGCTTTAAGCAAGGTGCATAATCATTGCCAAGTGCGAAAATATGTTGTGAAAAAAGCCAAACCGTAGTGTTTGGCTTTTTTCTGCCTGAGTTTTGAGCTTAGTTCTTCTTTTAGATTGTAAGTTTCAAAATTTTATACGCTGTTTTATATGGTGAAGATGCAGAGGAATGATCTGCGGCTCCTAAATATTAAGCCAATAAAAAAGAGCGCATATTGCGCTCTTTTCAAGGAATTTATTTACACCTCATTAAAGAAACCAAGTGTAATAACCCCAAATCATCAATGGCCAAGCCACAAATGGGCTAAATAACCATTTCCAAAACCAAAAGCGTGGAATAAAACCAACACCGTGTACAAAGCCACCTGAAATACCAATCATAATAAACATCATGGCACGGTGGCTATATTCACCGTTGGCATCCAGCATTGCTGCTGGATGAAGAAGCAGTACAGCTGCGAGTGGGAATGCCAATAAACATGAAATAACCATCGCAATCTTGTTCGGTTTTTGAACTGTTGTTTCAGCGTTCACTGCAGTGTCTGTCATCTAATTATTCCTCGTCAAGGTCTTGATGAGATTCAATATACAGGGCACTCAAGACACCTGCAAAGCATGCCATCAGAATACCGAGAATCCATGCAAAGTACCACATAATTTATTCTCCTTAGACACAGCCTTAGTAAAGGCTGTGTGAATTCTCTTTAATGTGCTTGTTGGTGATAACGCCCCACATTTTGTAGTAACACCAAGTGGTGTATAGCAAAATAATTGGTACGAAGATACATGCTGCAACAGTCATTACAGTTAATGTGTTTTTACTTGATACCGCATCCCACATGGTCAAGCTTGCAACTGGGTTGAGGCTTGATGGCATTAAGAATGGGAACAATGCAAAACCTGCAGTTAAAATCGCACCGATCACCGCTAAAGATGAACCTGTGAAACTTAAACCAGCTTTGTTTTTACCTGCTGCAAGAATAATCAAAATACCGCCCAAGATGCCCATAATTGGTGCAATCATGGTAATAGGGTACGCTGAGTAGTTGTTCATCCAACCTGGGTTTGCATTGGTTAAAACTTCTTTAGCCAATGGGTTTGCTACGCCGTTCGTGTCGTATGGAGTGACTAGGGTATAACCTTCGATACCACCGAAGTATAGCCATGCGCCTGCACCCAAGAAACACACAAGGAACACAATGCCCATGATTTGCGTTGCTTTTGCAGAGCGTGCACGTAAGTCACCATCGGTACGCAGCATTAACCATGCACCACCATGCGCGCAAAGCATAGACAAGCTGACTAAACCACACACTAAAGCGAATGGGTTTAATAATGCAAAGAAGCTGCCTGTATATGTTGAACGTACAGTTTCGTCTAGGGTAAATGGTACGCCAAGGAACATATTACCAAACGCAACACCGAACACTAATGCAGGAACTGCACCACCTACAGCCAAACCCCAGTCCCAAGAAGTACGCCATTTGGTGTTTTCAAGTTTTGAGCGGTAGTCAAAACCAACTGGGCGCAGGAATAGGGCAAACAGAACTAAGAGTAGTGCCCAATACATGCCTGAGAATGCTGTTGCATATACCATTGGCCAAGCAGCAAATAACGCGCCACCCGCTGTAATGAACCAAACCTGGTTACCATCCCAGTGCGGTGCAATCGTGTTGATTGCAGCACGGCGTTCTTCGTCATTTTTACCTACAAATGGCATGATCGCCATTGAGCCCATGTCGAAGCCATCGGTGAGGGCAAAGCCAATGAGTAATACACCCACTAACACCCACCAAATGATTTTGAGTAATTCATATTCGATCATGCTTAAGCCTCCTCATTGGCTTTTTTCGCAGCTTCAATTTTCTCGAAGTGGTATTTACCAGTATGAAGCGAGCTTGGGCCTAGACGTGAGAATTTGATCATCAAGTACATTTCAATAATCAGCAAAACGGTATAGAACGCTGCCAATGCAATGATTGAGCCCCATACGTCGCCAGTGCTGAGTGAAGATGCAGACAAGTGTGTTGGAAGTACTTCACCAATTGTCCATGGTTGACGACCAACTTCTGCGACATACCAACCTGTTTGCGCTGCAATCCAAGGTAATGGTAATGAGAATAACGCAAATTTTAATAACCAAGGTTTACTTTCTGCGTTGCGTTTAGCCACTGCAAAAGTTGCAAGTGCGAATAACAACAGCATTAAGAAACCAGAAGCTACCATGGCACGGAATGCCCAGAACAAACTTGGTACGTGTGGAATAGTATCCGCAGCAGCCATTTTAATTTGTTCGTCAGTCGCATCTACTACGTTTGGCGTGTATTTTTTCAACAATAAACCATAACCCAAATCGGTTTGAGTTTGCTCAAATGCAGCTTTAAGTTCAGGAGATTGGTCGCCCGCACGTAATTGCTCAAGTTGTTGATAAGCAACCATACCGTTACGAATACGAACTTCGTGGTTTGCGATCAGGTCTTTAATACCAGTCACTTCTTCGGTGATAGAACGCGTTGCAATAATCCCCATTACATAAGGAATTTTAACTGCGTAATCTGTCGTTTGCGTTTCTTCGTTTGGAATACCAAATAAAGTGAACGCTGCAGGAGCAGGGTGAGTATCCCATTCTGCTTCAATTGCTGCGAGTTTGGTTTTTTGAACATCACCTAATTCATAACCTGATTCATCACCAAGTAGAATTACAGATAAAGTAGAAGCTAAACCGAAAATTGCTGCAATAGCGAATGAACGACGCGCAAATGGCAAGTCTTGCTTTTTCAATAAGTAATAACTTGAAATCGCTAAAACGAAAATAGCACCCGTTACATAACCTGCAGAAACAGTGTGTACGAATTTAACTTGCGCAACAGGGTTAAAAATTAACGCCCCGAAGTCAACCAATTCCATACGCATGGTTTCGTAGTTAAAGGTAGAACCCACTGGGTTCTGCATCCAGCCGTTGGCAACTAAAATCCAGAGTGCGGACATATTAGAGCCAAGCGCAACCAGCCACGTTACACATAAGTGCTGCACTTTGGAGAGGCGATCCCATCCAAAGAAGAATAAACCAATGAAGGTCGATTCTAAGAAGAAGGCCATTAAACCTTCAATTGCAAGTGGTGCACCAAAGATATCACCCACGTAGTGTGAGTAATATGCCCAGTTTGTACCAAACTGGAACTCCATGGTTAAACCTGTGGTTACCCCTAAAGCAAAGTTAATACCGAAGAGTTTTCCCCAGAATTTGGTCATGTCTTTATAAATTTCTTTACCAGAAATCACATACGTGGTTTCCATAATGGCAAGAATAAAAGCCAGACCTAAAGTCAGTGGAACAAAAATAAAGTGATACATCGCGGTCATTGCGAATTGGAACCGCGAGAGATCGACCACGCTTTCAGAAATCATCAACGTGTCTCCTTGATTGAGGAAGGACTGCCAGCAATACGCTCAGCAACTTGTGAATCAAAATTTTGAGGAATAGTTGGGGCATCAAACCAAATATTTTTGATGACCATTAACAGCACGACCTTAATTATTAAAATGATCGTGAGTTCACGAACTACTTTTCTATTTAAATCTTTAGGAACTAAGCTCACTTTTATAAGCCTATTTTTTAAACTGTGTTTTATATTATTAAACAAAAACATACAAAAAAAAATAGCTGGCACAGTTAAAATGCAAATATATTGTTAACTTATTATAAATCAATAGTTTGTTTTTGGGTGTTGCAGAGAATAAATGGAGGAAAGTAATATTTTTTAAACTTGACAGAAACACTTGTAATTAATAATTCAAAATCTGACTAAAATACTTATATTTTAAAAAAGCAAATCAGACTAAATTGCTATGAATAAAAATCAATCTAAAAATAGCAATAAATTAGAGATATTATCAGCTAATA
Source organism: Acinetobacter sp. YT-02 (assembly GCF_002412355.1). Classification (NCBI taxonomy): domain Bacteria; kingdom Pseudomonadati; phylum Pseudomonadota; class Gammaproteobacteria; order Moraxellales; family Moraxellaceae; genus Acinetobacter; species Acinetobacter sp. YT-02. Next base: position 7,279 of record NZ_NOZT01000001.1, on the reverse strand, counting down.
ATTATTCTCATTCTTTTGTTAAAGTTTAATGACGATTCCGCATATTTTTTTATTTCCCTACAATGTAGTGGTGCTTTGTCTTTGGCTTAGTCTAGGGTAAACAGCATTTTTTCATAATGATTTTGTGTAAATATTGTTCAGATCACATGAAATGTATCGTTTATAAACAAACAGATTGTGTTGAGTTTGAGTGAAAAATTTTAACTTTCTTAGGTCAGCAAGATTGGTTTTAAATCTTAAAAAATAACTTATTGATTGCTAAATAGGTTATTTGATGCCGAAATTTTTTTGGCAAGATAGTGAGATCTTTTTTTGCGCACAATAATAATTTGAGCTTGAAATTCAAGTTCACCAAATTCAGGTTCAACCTGCACATAATGCAGTTGCCCAAACTCATCACGTACACGTGCTTGTGCAGAAAAACCAGGACGGGCATTACCACTGGAAATTGTGGCTAAACGTCCGAGTAAATCGACTTGGCGCACGCTATATTTGGGCTTAATCACTTGGTCTAAACAGTGAATCATGAAGACTGTAAAAAAGATGGCAATAATAAACGCTGGAATAATAATGTAATAAGCAGGAACGAAATGTTGTTGTTGTGAGTAAATCAAAAACTGTAAAAAATATCCTGCAACACTGAAATTCATCAGTAAAAAAACAAAAATCAGTACTTTAGAAAATTTAACATCTAAAAGTGGCGATTCTGTAATTCGTTGTGAAAATGCACGTTTGAGCAACTGACTTGGGCGAAAATTAAAGTAATAACCAATCGTTTCGACAGTGCTGAGTAGCAATAAAACAACTAGGCTGAGATGAAAGGGCATTAAGTTCAAATCAGATAAAAACTCATGCATGCGCTAAACTCACGTGTTGAAATATTTATAGGTGATGTTATTAGATGCAGATCATTGATCTAACTCTGCTTAGAGAGCATAGATAAATGATCTGGTTTTGTATAGAGCTAAGATTTGGAACTTTTCGCTTCTTTCTGAAAGTTGCAAAAAAGTTAGTCGTTGATCAAGTAAATCCCACCATCTGAATGAACGCTGATCTCAACTTTCTCAAGTGATTGACCTAAACATGGGCCAGAAATACATTCACCTGTTTCAACTAAAAATAAAGCACCATGCGTTGAGCATTCAATATATTCTTGGTCACGGTCTAAGAATTGGTTTTCTAAAAATTCTAATTCCACTTGTAGGTGTGGGCAGACGTTTTGGTAAGCGTAATACATGCCATCACGTTGGGTGATAAAAATTGTGTCACCATTTGGCGTTTCGTAGGCACGTGCTTCACGCTCAGGAATGTCTTCCATCATACAAATTTTATTCATTATGCAGATTCCTTTTGAATGCTATGCAAAAGTTTAGCGTAATCTTCTACCGCAAGACGAGGGCCGAATTGAGAAACCACTTCACTTGAAATCAGAATGGCAAGTTGAGCTGCAGTTTGGAAACCTAAGCCTGCATTGAGTGCATACAGGAATGAACCTGCAAAGGCATCACCCGCACCGTTGGCATCAACAGCAGTGACTTGACGACCTGGTACAGAAAAAGCGTTGTTGCCATCATAAATTAGGGCACCTTGTGCGCTCAATGTAATGACAATGTATTTGCTTTTTTGTTTTAGTTGTTCTAATGCCGCTTCAGCCGTTTCCGTTCCTGTGTACATCATGGCTTCTTGCTGGTTACAGAAGATCAAATCCACACCATCATCTAGTAACTCATCCAAACCTTCACGCGCATATTGCACCATGGCAGGATCAGATAAAGTCAGTGCAATTTTAACCTGATTGGCTTTGGCAATTTCACGCGCTTGTTTTACCGCAGCACGTGCAGTATCACTAGTAGATAAATAACCTTCGATATAAAGCCATTTTGCTGTTTTAAGTGGCTCAAAATCAATTTGTGTAGCAGAAAGTTCTGCGGTAATGCCCAAGTAAGTGTGCATGGTACGTTCAGAGTCATCACTCACAAGTACCATACAAGTCCCTGTAACGCCTTCACTGACCGATTTGGTTGTGGTGTGAATACCTGCTTCATTTAAGCCTTTGAGGTAAATATCACCCAATTCATCGTTACCAACACGGCAGGCATAGAAGGCTTGACCACCTAAAGCACTAAATGCAACGGTGGTATTTGCGGCAGAACCACCCGAAGCTTGGCCTTTATGTCTTTGTGTTTTAATTAAGTTGTTGTATAAATTTGCTTGTGTTTCACCATCGGTTAATTGCATAGTACCTTTTTGCAAGCTATGTTGAATGAGAAAGTCATCCGAGACTTGAAATTCTTGGTCAATTAATGCATTACCAATTGCAAAAAGGTCAACAGTTGCCATGTCTTTAAATCACAGTCAAAATTAAAAACGCTAAGTTTACACCAATGCTCAGGATTGCTGTAGTTTCATGAATAAAATTCAGCTGAATGAATGTTATTGATGAAAAATAGGGGTTTAGCAGAGTTATCAGGAAGGTTAGATGAACATCGAAATTAAAGAAGCACAAGAGTTACCAACGCAAATTCAGACTTTGGCCAAACATGCTGCTCAAGAAGGCTTTGATTTTGTCCATCGTTTAATTGAAGAATGGGAAAGTGGTAAAAACCGCTTTAATCAGCCTGGTGAGTTTTTATTGTTTGTTTACGATGGTGATCAATTGGTTGCATGTGGTGGCTTAAACCAGCAATGGAATGAGCAAGATATTGAAAGTCGTATTGGACGTGTACGTCGTTTTTATGTTTTGCCAAATTATCGTAAACATGGCGTAGGCAAACAGCTCTTGCAACATTTAGAGAAAAAAGCACGTGCTAATTTTTCGGCGTTGTGTTTAAACACTGATACCAAATCGGCAGCGCATTTTTATCAAAAACATAATTATGTGTATGTCGAAAATCATCCAAACTATAGTTATTTTAAATACCTGATCTAGTTTTGCTTCTGCTACAAGCAGTGTAGGCAGCATTTTGTTGATACTTTGCAAATTTCAATCAATTTAGTCGGGTTTTCAACGTGAATTATCTAAAGAACTAAAGCTATAATGGCTTTAGTTTTTTATTTGCTTATTTTTAGGAGATCACATGACTGTAGATGTCACTGAAACCATTTCCCAGACTGTACATCCTGCGTTTCAGTTGGTACGTCAACACCATGTTGAAGCCTTAGACATTTTAGTGTCTGAATATAAACATAAAGTTACAGGTGCGGTGCATTATCATTTGGCGACAGATCATGATGAAAATGTATTTTTAGTCGCATTTCGCACTCAGCCGATGGACTCCAAAGGTGAGGCGCATATTTTAGAACATACTGCGTTGTGTGGTTCTGAAAAATTCCCTGTCCGTGACCCGTTCTTTTTAATGATTCGTCGTTCATTGAATACTTTTATGAACGCATTTACCGCGGCAGATTGGACGGCTTATCCATTTGCAACACAAAACAAAAAAGATTTCCAAAACCTGCTTGCGGTGTATATGGATGCGGCTTTTGCAGCCAATTTAAATCCTCTCGATTTTGCTCAGGAAGGTATTCGTATTGAGCTGGAAAATGGCGAGCCTGTTTATAAAGGCGTGGTATTTAATGAAATGAAAGGTGCGATGAGTTCGCCATCCGATCAGCTTTATCACCAATTGGCTTATCATTTATTCCCTGAAACAACTTACCACTACAATTCAGGTGGCGACCCGAAAGATATTCCAGATTTAACCTATCAAGAATTGGTAGATTTTTATAAGTCACATTATCACCCAAGTAATGCGGTATTTATGACTTTTGGCAATACGCCTGCATACGATTTACAAGAACAGTTTGAACAGTTGGCTTTGGCGAAATTTGAACAGGGCGAAACGCTATATTCGAAACCTGAACGTCGTTTAGCAGCACCAGTGTCAGTGACTGAAAGTTATGCAGTCGATGCAGAAGAACTGAAAGATAAAACTTATCATGTTTTGGCGTGGTTATTGCCTGAAGCGAGCGATATTAAATTACGCTTGGGTATGCGTTTGGTTGAAGGTGTTTTACTCGAAAACTCTGCATCACCACTGCGTCATTATTTGGAAACTTGGGCGCATGCACAATCTACAGGGCCATTGATGGGTGTAGATGATTCCAACTTTGAAATGACGTTCTTCTGTGGTGTGCAAGGTTCTAACCCTGAACATGCAGCAGAATTTCAGGCGGGCGTTTTAAAAGTTTTACAAGACGTGGCTGCACAGCCTGTGGATACGGCATTGGTCGATGCAATTTTGCATCAAATTGAATTGCATCAGCGTGAAATTAATGGCGATGGTATGCCATACGGGTTGAGCTTGATTTTAAATGGTTTAAGCAGTGCAATTCACCACAATGACCCAATTCAGGTGTGGGATGTAGATACTGCGATTGAGCAAGTCAAAGAAGAACTTAAAGATCCAATGTGGTTATCACGGCTAATTCAGACGCATTTAATTGATAACCCGCACCGTGTTCAAATGACTTTGGTTCCAGATGCAGAAAAATCGGCCAAAGATGCTGCACTTGAAAAAGCACGTCTGGCTGAGATAGGCGCACAACTCACAGATGAGCAAAAAGCAGAAATCGTCGCGCAAACGGAAGCTTTAAAAGTCCGTCAAGATACGCCAGATGATTTGAATTTATTGCCAAAAGTTGGTTTGGAAGATGTGCCTGCAGCTTTGCATATTGTGCAGGGTGAGTTGCGTGAAATTATCAGTAACCGCATTGATTATCCTTTAAATTTATATCATGCAGGAACCAATGGAATTTACTATCAGCAAGTGTTGATTCAAATTCCAGATGAAATTGTACAATCGCCATACTTTAATTTGCTGTCCATTTTAATGGGCGAAGTGGGTGCAGGTGAATACGGCTATTTAGAATTGCAACAGCTACAAACCGCAGTTAGCGGTGGTTTGGGCATGGGTGCATCTTTACGTTCTAAAGTCGATGACAAAAATCAGATCAGTGCATGGCTCACATTAACCACTAAGTCTTTGGTGAATAATCTTGAAGCCATCCGCTTGCTGAAATTAGCATTTGAGCAATTACGTTTTGATGAAAAAGACCGCATTATCGAGCTGTTACAACAACGAAAAACCCGTTGGCAGTCACGTTTGTCGGGTTCGGGGCACAGTTATGCCATGCAAATTGCAGGGCGTCATCACAGTGCTTTGGCGCAGCGTGATTACAACAACACAGGTTTGGGCGCATTAAATTGGTTGGCTGACTTGGTTGCTAAAATTGAAAAAGATACAGCGGAGTACGAGAAACTGATTGCTGAATTGCAATTGATTCACCATAAATTACTGCAAGCACCTAAACAATTTTTGTTGGTATGTGAAGAACATCAATCTGACCGTTTGGTCGAAGAAGTTCAAGAAGTTTGGGATAAACTTACTGTTGCAGAAAATCCTGCTGCTTTAACTCAAGTTCCTGTAGATGATTCAGCGCAAGATCAAGCATGGTTGATTCAAGCCAATGTGCAATTCTGTGCAGCAGCGTATCCTGCGGTGGAAGTGTCGCATCCTGATGCTGCACCTTTGATGGTATTGGCTGCATATTTGCGCAATGGTTTCTTACACAGCGCAATCCGTGAAAAAGGCGGCGCTTACGGTGGCGGTGCAAGCTACGATGGCAATGCATGTTCATTCCGTTTCTATAGTTATCGTGACCCACGCTTGGCAGAAACTTTTGCAGACTTTGAAGCGAGTATTGATTGGTTACTTAATGCAGAGCAGTTGCCGCATCAACTAGAAGAAGCGATTTTAGGTTTGATTGCCAGCATGGATAAACCGGGTTCGCCTGCAGGTGAAGCGATTACTGCATGTTATGCATTATTGCACGCGCGTACACCCTCATTCCGCACAGTATTACGTGAGCGTTTATTGGCGGTGACTTTAGACGATTTAAAACGTGTTGCGGAGCAATATTTGCGTCAGCAGCAAGCATCTAAAGCCGTAGTCGCACCTGTGTCAAAACGTGAAGCATTGCTCGAACTTGGTTTTGAAATTAAACAAGTGAACTGATACGTGAAATAACAACGAAAACTTAGGGGGATTTATGAGCGCGTTCAAACTGTTTGAACGCACAGGACTGTCGCTGAGTGTTGCCGCACTCAGCACTGTGTTTGTGGCGAAAACCTATGCACAAGACCCAGCTAGCTTAGTTGCACCTGCAACACCTGAAGCCTGTGTGGCTTTAGAGTCAAATGCTGATCGTTTGGTGTGTTACGATGCTCTGTTTAAAATTCCTGAAGCAGAAAAAACAGCGCTGATTAGCGAACGTCAAGCCGCTCAGGCACTTGCTCCTGCACCTGAAACTGTGAAAGAAAAAATTGCAGTGGGTGTGAGTAATTTATTTTCATTTGATGTACCAAAGCTTGATCCGAATGTATCTTTACTGGATAAGCGCTGGGAGCTTTCACCCGATAGCAAATTAGGCACATGGAATTTACGTGCTTATCAACCTGTGTATTTGATGCCTACTTTTTGGACGTCCGATAAAAATGAACGTCCACAAAGCTTGAATGAGCAAAATACCGTTCCCGTGGGTAAGGAGCAAAACCTGACCTCAATGGAAACCAAATTTCAGCTGTCTTTAAAAACCAAAGCGGTAGAAAATCTGTTGGGTGATAACGGTGATGTGTGGCTAGGTTATACCCAGTCATCACGTTGGCAGGTTTATAATGGTGATGAGTCACGTCCATTTCGTGAAACCAATTATGAGCCTGAAGCCAGTTTGATGTTCCGCACCAACTATACACTTATGGGGCTGCATGGTCGTTTATTGGGTGTGACGTTGAACCATCAATCCAATGGTCGTTCTGATCCATTATCACGCAGTTGGAATCGGGTGATTTTTAATTTAGGTTTTGAAAAAGACAATTTTGCCTTGATGTTACGTCCGTGGTATCGCATTGAAGAAGACCGCAGCGATGACAATAACCCTGAAATTAAAAATTATATCGGGCGTGGCGATATGTTGGCATTTTATCGCTGGAAAGAGCATGACTTTTCTTTGATGCTTCGTCATAGCTTAAAAGGCGGTGATGACGCGCACGGTGCAGCACAGTTTGACTGGGTTTTCCCAATCAGTGGAAAATTACGCGGTCATTTCCAATTGTTTGATGGTTATGGTGAAAGCCTGATTGATTATAACCACCGCGCCACCTATGTTGGTTTGGGTGTGTCTTTAATGAATTGGTTTTAAGTAGATTAACCCCAGTTACGGATAAGCCAAAGATTTAATCACATGAATTTTAGGCTTATTCTTTTGGCAAAGTTGATAC